>NZ_JBSFMM010000240.1:0-16499 GCF_053599555.1 Streptomyces sp. NPDC000941 | reverse complement strand
CGACGCCTTCCGCGCCCTGGCGCACGACGCGGTCACCACCTTCGGACGGTGCGAGCCGTCCGGGCCGGTGTGGCAGTCCTTCGTCGGCATTCCGGGGGGCTTCTTCCGGGTAAGGGGCCCATGACGTCGAACAAGCGTGTAGCTTCCCGGGGCAAGGGAGTCCAGGGCCTCTGTGTGGGGCCCAGCAGGCCGCGCAGTTGAGGGGATGTCGGCGCGGACGGCGGGACTGAGCGGCCGGTGAGCGGCCGGGACTTCGTGCCTGAGCGGATGGGGGGAGCTCGTGGGCGTGCGACTCATGGTGGTCGATGACCACCGTCTGCTCGCCGAGGCGCTTGCCTCGGCGTTGAAGCTGCGCGGGCACCGGGTGCTCGCGGCGGCCGCGCCGAGCGCGGGGGCGGCGGAGCTGGTGGTGAGCCGGGCACCGGAGGTGTGTCTGCTGGGCACGGCGGCGCCCGCCGAGCCCGGGGCCTTCGAACCGGTCGTACGGATAAAGAAGGAGCGGCCCCAGGTCGCCGTGGTGGTGCTGGGCCCGGTGCCGAGCCCGCGCGGCATAGCGGCCGCGTTCGCGGCCGGGGCGTCCGGCTATGTGCGCCACGACGAGCGCATCGAGGGCGTCGAGCGGGCGATGGTGAAGGCGCGCGCGGGGGAGGCCGCCGTGGCGCCGCAGCTGCTGCAGGGCGCGTTCGCCGAGCTGCTGAACCCGGCGGCCCAGCCGGACGACGAGGGCTCCCGGCTGCTGCGGATGCTCACCCCCCGCGAGGTGGAGGTGCTGGTCCGGGTCGCGGACGGCGAGGACACCAGGCTGATCGCCGCGGGCATGGGGATCGCGTCCAGCACGGCGCGTACGCATGTGCAGCGGGTGCTGATGAAGCTGGGGGTGGGGTCCCGGCTGGAGGCCGCGGCCCTGGCCGCGCGTACGGGGCTGCTGGACCGGGCGGCGACCCACCGGACCCATCAGCCGCCGCCCTCGCCGTGACCGGGTGGTGAGGGCTGCGGTGCGGCGGTCGGCCGCAGCCTCAGCCAGAGCAGGAACAGCAGCCCGAGGACGAGCATGCACACGCCCGTCCAGAGGTTGATGTTGATGTTCTCGGCCTTCTTCAGGTCCGCGTCCGAGACGGTGATCCCGGCGAGGGTGACCATGATCCCGTAGATCACGAACAGCCCGCCGATGATCCGCCGTACGTCGAAGAGCCGGGCCGCGGACGCCGACTTGCCCTCGAGTTCCTCGACCTGGTGCTGGTACTCGTATTCGTCACTCATGACGTATGAGGCTCCGATCGGCGAGTCGTACGGGGGTCACAGGGAGAACGGCACGTAGCACAGCGCCGCCAGCACGATCGCGCCCCAGCCCAGCAGCGCCGGCCGGCGGTACCAGGCCTCGTCGCCGGCGGCCGGCGGCTCGGCCATCCCGGGGGAGGTGGTCCCGTAGACCAGCCCGGCCAGCGACTCCACCGGCTTGGGCTTGGTGCACAGCGAGACGGTCACCATCACCACGCCGCCGACCACGAACGCCACGATCGCCGAGACGAAGTTGGCCCCCTGGTCGCTGGGGATGGAGATCACCTGCGCCTTGTAGAGCCAGAAATAGTTGATCATCGCGGCCACGGTCCCGGACAGCAGCCCCCAGAACCCGGCCGCGGCCGTGGCCCGCCGCCAGAACATGCCGATGATGAAGACGCAGAACAGCGGCACGTTGAAGAACGAGAACAGGGTCTGCAGATAGTTCATGATGTTGCTGAACGAGGACGCGATGACGGCCGTCCCCATGCCGCACACCACACCGATCGCCGTCACCACGCGCCCGGTCAGCAGGTAGTGCTCGTCCGAGCGGCCTCTGCGCACATAGGCCGCCCAGATGTCGTTGGTGAAGACGGTGTTGAAGGACGAGACGTTGGCCGCCATACCCGCCATGAAGGCGGCGAGCAGCCCGGTCACCGCGACGCCCAGCACGCCGTTGGGCAGCAGATCGCGCATCAGCAGCGGGATCGCGTCGTTGTACTGCAGCCCGCTCTTCGTACTGCCCAGGCCCGGCTCGATGACCAGCGCGATCAGCCCGGGGACGACCACGATCAGCGGGATGAACATCTTGGGGTAGGCGGCGATCAGCGGGGTGCGCTGGGCGGCCGAGAGGTTTCGGGCGGACAGGGCGCGCTGTACCTCGGCGAAGTTGGTGGTCCAGTAGCCGAAGCTGAGGCAGAAGCCGAGGCCGAGCACGATGGTCAGCCAGTTGGCGCCCAGCGGGTTGGCGGAGCCGATACCGGTGCCGCTCCAGGCGGAGGTGAAGTTCTCGCCGTATCTGTCGTTGAGCGAGTCGGCCAGCCCGCCGAAGCCGCCGACCCGCTTGAGGCCGACGACGGTGAGCGGGATCAGGGCGGCCAGGATGACGAAGAACTGCAGCACCTCGTTGTAGATCGCCGAGGAGAGCCCGCCGAGGGTGATGTAGATCAGCACGAAGAGGCCCGCGACCACGATGGCCACCCACTGCGGCCAGCCCAGCAGCGCCTCGACGACGATCGCCAGCGCGTAGAGGTTGACGCCCGCGATCAGCACGGACGCCACCGAGAAGATGATCGAGCTGAGCAGATGCGAGGCGGGCCCGTACCGGTGCAGCAGGAACTCGGGGACGGACCGCACCTTGGAGCCGTAGTAGAAGGGCATCATGACCAGGCCGAGGAAGACCATGGCCGGGATGGCGCCGACCCAGTACCAGTGCACGGTGTAGACGCCGTACTGCGCGCCGTTGGCCGCCATGCCGAGGATTTCCAGGGCGCCCAGATTGGCGGCGACGAAGGCGAGGCCGGTCACCCAGGCGGGCAGGGAGCGGCCGGACAGGAAGAAGTCGAGGCTTGTCTTGATGCTCGCTCTGGCGGCGAATCCGACGCCCAGGACAACGACGAAGTAGAGGATGAGAATGGAGTAGTCGAGTGCGTTGGTGGGGAGCCGGAGCCCTTCGGCCAGATAGTGCATACGTGACTCGCTTCATCGCCGGAACGGAACGCGGAACGGAACGCACCAGAAACGTGCGGCGAAGGTATCCGAATTCTCCTGCTTTGTCCGGTCACCTTCACGCTCATTTTCACCCTCATTGACGCGGCTGTTGAGTTGTGGTTCATTGTGTTCGGTTGTGTTGGGTGGCAGTCGTTGGTTTGACCCATGGCACTGACAGGAGTTGGCGGAGTGAAGAAGACGGCGACGCGGCTCGCGGACGGACGCGAGCTGATCTACTACGACGCGCGCGATGACGCGGTGCGCGACGCCGTCGACCCGCGGCCCCTGGACCCCATCGCCACCAGCTCCGAAATCCGCCATGACCGCCTGCTCGGCGACAACGTCGCGGTCGCCTCGCACCGCCAGGGCCGCACCTACCACCCGCCGGCCGACGAATGCCCGCTGTGCCCCTCCCGTGAAGGCCGGCACAGCGAGATCCCCGCCGCCGACTACGACGTCGTGGTCTTCGAGAACCGCTTCCCCTCACTGGCCGGGGACTCGGGCCGGTGCGAGGTCGTCTGTTTCACCTCCGACCACAACGCGTCCTTCGCCGATCTCACCGTCGAACAGGCCGCCCTCGTCCTGGAGGCATGGACCGACCGGACCGCCGAACTGGCCGATCTTCCCTCCGTCGAGCAGGTCTTCTGCTTCGAGAACCGCGGCAAGGAGATCGGCGTCACCCTCGGCCACCCCCATGGGCAGATCTACGGGTATCCCTTCGCCACGCCTCGCACCCAGCTGATGCTGCGCTCGCTCGCCGAGCACCGTGAGCGCACCGGCCGCAACCTCTTCGACGACGTGGTCGCCGACGAGCGGGCCGACGGGCGGCGCATCGTCATGGACGGCGAGCACTGGATCGCCTTTGTGCCGTACGCCGCGCACTGGCCGTACGAGGTGCATCTGTATCCCAAGCGGCGCGTCCCCGACCTCCGTGACCTCGACGAAGGCGCGCGCACAGAGTTTCCACAGATGTATCTGGAACTCTTGAAGCGCTTCGACCGGATTTTCGGTGAGGATGAGCCGCCGACGCCGTACATCGCGGCCTGGCACCAGGCGCCGTTCAGCATCGCTGACCGCGGTGAATTCGCACTTCACCTCGAGCTTTTCACCATCCGCCGCACTTCCGGCAAGCTGAAGTTTCTCGCGGGTTCCGAATCCGGCATGAATGTGTTCATCAACGATGTGCCGCCGGAGGCCGCGGCCGAGCGACTGCGAGAGGTAGCGAGCAAGTGAGTGATGCGCAGCAGAGGAAGTACCTGGTTACCGGCGGTGCCGGCTATGTCGGCAGCGTGGTCGCGGCGCATCTGCTGGAGGCCGGTCACCGGGTGACCGTGCTGGACGATCTGTCCACCGGGCACCGCGCCGGGGTGCCGGAGGGCGCGGAGTTCATCGAGGGGCGCATTCAGGACGCCGCCAAGTGGCTGGACCCCTCCTTCGACGGCGTACTGCACTTCGCGGCCTTCTCGCAGGTCGGCGAGTCCGTCGTCAACCCCGAGAAGTACTGGGTCAACAACGTCGGCGGGACCACCGACCTGCTCGCGGCGATGCGCGAGGCGGGCGTGCGCAAGCTCGTCTTCTCCTCCACCGCCGCCACCTACGGCGAGCCGGAGCAGGTCCCGATCACCGAGAGCGCCCCGACCGCGCCGACCAACCCGTACGGGGCCACCAAGCTCGCCGTCGACCACATGATCAGCGGGGAGTGCGCGGCGCACGGCCTGGCGGCGGTGAGCCTGCGGTACTTCAACGTCGCGGGCGCCTACGGGGCGTACGGCGAGCGGCACGACCCCGAGTCGCACCTCATCCCGCTCGTCCTCCAGGTCGCCCAGGGCCGCCGCGAGGCGATCTCCGTCTACGGCGACGACTACCCGACCCCCGACGGCACCTGCGTCCGCGACTACATCCATGTCGCGGACCTGGCCGACGCCCATCTGCTGGCGCTGGGCGCCGCGACCGAGGGCGAGCACCTGATCTGCAACCTCGGCAACGGCAACGGCTTCTCGGTCCGCGAGGTCATCGAGACCGTACGCGAGGTCACCGGCCACCCGATCCCCGAGGTGACCGCCCCCCGCCGGGGCGGCGACCCGGCGGTCCTGGTGGCCTCGGCCGAGCGGGCCAAGGAACGCCTCGGCTGGCGCCCGAACCGCGCCGACCTGGCCGGAATCGTCGCGGACGCCTGGCGGTTCGCACAGCACGTCGCACAGTGAGAAGGAGAGTCAGCCCGTGAGTGACAGTGTGAGCGGCCCGGACCGCGCGGTGGAGGGTTTCCGCAAGGTGTTCGGGGCCGAGCCCGAGGGCGTCTGGGCGGCCCCGGGCCGGGTCAACCTGATCGGCGAGCACACCGACTACAACGACGGCTTCGTCATGCCGCTCGCGCTGCCGCACACCTGCCTGGCCGCCGCCCGCGTGCGCACCGACGGCGTGCTGCGGCTGCACTCCGGGGACGCGCCGGGCGGGGTCGTCGAGCTGCGCATCGACGAACTCGCGCCGGTCGCCGACGACGCGGGCGGCGACCGCGGCGGCTGGGCGGCCTACCCGGCGGGCGTGGCGTGGGCGCTGCGCGACGCGGGGGTGCTCACCGGCGCCGCGGCCGGCGGGGCGGATCTGCACTACACCAGCACGGTGCCGACGGGCGCGGGGCTGTCCTCCTCCGCCGCGCTCGAGGTGGTGACCGCCTTCGCGCTGAACGAGCTGTACGGTCTCGGCCTGGAGCCGCTGCGCATCGCCCAGCTGTGCCAGCGCGCGGAGAACGTCTTCGTCGGCGTCCCCTGCGGAATCATGGACCAGACCGCGTCCGCCTGCTGCACGGACGGGAACGCGCTGTTCCTGGACACCCGTGAGCTGACCCTGCGTCAGGTGCCGTTCGACCTGGCGGCCGAGGGGCTGCGGCTGCTGGTCGTGGACACCCAGGTCAAGCACGAACTGGGCGACGGCGCGTACGCCAACCGGCGCGCCGCGTGCGAGGCGGGTGCGCGGGCGCTCGGGGTGCGGGCCCTGCGCGATGTCGCGTACGAGCACCTGAACGATGCTCTCGACACGCTGGCCGGCGACGAGACGCTGGTCAGGCGGGTGCGCCATGTGGTGACCGAGGACCACCGGGTGGAGGAGGTCATCGAGCGCCTTGACGCGGGCGCCACCCGGTCCATCGGCCCGATCCTGACCGACGGGCACGCCTCGTGCCGCGACGACTTCGAGATCTCGTGCGCGGAGCTCGACCTGGTCGTGGAGACGGCGAACGCGGCGGGCGCGCTCGGCGCCCGGATGACCGGCGGTGGCTTCGGCGGTTCGGCGATCGTGCTGGTGGAGGAGGCGGACGCGGAGGCGGTCGGGAAGGCGGTGACCGAGGCGTTCGCGGCGGCCGGGTACCGGACCCCGCGGATCTTCCCGGCGGTGCCGAGCGCGGGGGCGCGGCGGCTCGCGTAACAGGCAAGCCCATCGGCCAGTTGACCGCTCGCCCGATCAAATACCGTACCGATTCGTTGACTTACTCCTCACAACGGAACACGATCCTCACGAGAGCAGGTCAACGTCGGTACGCCGACGGTCAGTTTTGCCGAAATTCACCCCCGGTGTCGGACTCCGGCCGTACGCTGTGCACAGCGTCGGTGGGGGCCGACGCGTATCAGGGGGCGAGACAGGCAGGTACGACGCCCGGGGTGGGGTAGCGATCAGCACGGCGGCGGCCGTGCGGTTGCGGCGACCCTCGCACCGGGCGCCGTACCCGCACTGGGTTTTTCCGTATCCGGCGACGTGGGGGGTTCCATGGCACGTATTCGGGTTCTCGTGGTGGACGACCATCGCATTTTCGCCGAGTCGCTGGCGGCCGCCCTCGCGGCGGAGCAGGACGTGGAGGTCGCGGCGGCCGGCAGCGGTCCGGCGGCGCTGCGCTGTCTGGAGCGCGGGGCGTCCGAGGGGCGCCGCTTCGATGTGATGCTGGTCGACGCGGATTTGGGCGGAGGGGTCAGGGGGGCCGTCGGCATTCCGCCACAGCCGCTGCCCGTATCCGCCGAATCGCTGATGAGTGGCGCGCCGACGGGCCATGGGGCCGTGGGCGGCGGATCGCTCACCGGCGGGCAGCTCACCGGCGGGACCGTCGGCGGCGGGGTCGTGAACGGCCGGGCGGCGCCCGCCCGGATGGCGAGCGGCCGGGCCGTGGACGGCATCTCGCTGGTCGGCGGGGTCCGCTCGACACAGCCGGGCGTGCGTACGGTGGTGCTGGCCGAGCGCGACGACCCGCGCCGGGCGGCGGCGGCCCTGCAGGCCGGGGCGTGCGGCTGGGTCGCCAAGGACTGTTCGCTCTCCCGGCTGCTCGCGGTCATCCGCGGCGTGCTGCGCGACGAGACGCATCTGCCGCCCGCGCTGCTCACCGGCGTGCTGCGGGAGATGACGGCCGCCCGTAAGCACCGCACCGAGAGCGAGCGGCTGGTCGAGTCGCTGACCCCGCGCGAGCGCGAGGTGCTGCGCTGCATGGTGGCCGGGCTCGGCCGCAAGGCGGTCGCCGAGCGGCTGTATCTGTCCCCGCACACGGTCCGCACCCATATGCAGAACGTGCTGGGCAAGCTCGGCGTGCACTCCACCCTGGCGGCCGTTGCCCTGGCCCGCCGCGCCGGGGTCGGCCCGGTCGACTTAGCCGGGGAGATTGTCGAACGGGGCGGTCAGCTGGCGTAGCAGCGCGGCCAGTTCGGCCCGCTGCGCCTGGGACAGCTCGGCGAGGATGGCGTGCTCCTGGTCGAGCAGCCCGGCGAGCGCCTGATCGGCGCGGTCGCGCCCCTCGTCGGTCAGCCGCACCAGCACCCCGCGCCGGTCGCTGGGGTCGGGCAGCCGCTCGACGAGGCCCTTCTTCGCCAGCCGGTCGATCCGGTTGGTCATGGTGCCCGAGGTGACCAGGGTCTGGGTGAGCAGCTGCCCCGGCGAGAGCTGATACGGCGTCCCGGCCCGGCGCAGCGACGTCAGCACGTCGAACTCCCAGGGCTCCAGATGGTGCTCGGCGAAGGCGATCCGCCGCGCCCGGTCGAGATGGCGGGCGAGCCTGCTGACGCGGCTGAGCACTTCCAGCGGTTCCACGTCGAGGTCAGGGCGCTCCCGGCGCCACGCCGCGACCAGCCGATCGACCTCGTCCTCCATGTGATCAGTGTAGTTGGTCTGTCGACATGAAGTCTCTTGACATCAAGATACTTCCTGGAGCACCGTAGGCCCGGACGGCATAGACCGATAGACCGCCGCACACCATGCGTACCTGCCTGGGGGCTTCGCCATGCACTCTTCACCCAACTGGGATCCGCGCCAGTACCTCCGCCACGCGGGCCATCGCACCCGCCCCTTCCTCGACCTCCTCGCCCGTATCCCCGACCTCCCCTCCGCCCCCGGCCGCCGGCCCCGCATCGCCGACCTCGGCTGCGGCGCCGGCAATGTCACCGTCCTCCTCTTCGACCGCTGGCCCGACGCCCATGTCACCGGCCTCGACAACTCCGCCGAGATGCTGGAGGCGGCCCGCGCCCACAACGCCCCCGAGGACGGCGGCGGCCTGCTGGACTTCCGCCCCGCCGACGCCGCGCACTGGGTCCCCGACGAGACCTTCGACCTGATCGTCTCCAACGCGCTGCTCCAGTGGGTCCCCAACCACCCCGAGTCCTTCCCGGCCTGGATCGCCGCCCTCCGCCCCGGCGGCACCTTCGCCTTCCAGGTCCCGGGCAACTTCACCGCGCCCAGCCACACCATCCTGGCCGACCTGTGCGACGCCCCCCACTGGCGAGACCGCCTCGCCACCTACGGCGAACGCCCCGCCCCCGTCCTCGACCCGGCCGCCTACCTGGAGCGGCTGGCCGCTCTCGGCTGCGAGGTCGACGCCTGGGAGACCACCTACATCCAGATGCTGACCGGCACCGACCCCGTCCTCGACTGGGTCAAGGGCACCGCCCTGCGCCCCGTCCTCACCGCCCTCCAGGGCGACCCCACGGCCCGGGACGCCTTCCTCGCCGAATACGCCGACCTCCTCCGCAAGGCCTACCCACCCGGCCCGCACGGCACGGCCTTCCCCTTCCGCCGTATCTTCGCCGTCGCCCGGAAGGCGGAATGATGCTCGCCGCGATCGACCATGTGCAGCTGGCCGTGCCGTCAGGCGCCGAGAGCGCGCTCCGCACGTACTACGGCGATGCGCTCGGCATGACCGAGATCGCCAAGCCCCCCGTCCTGACGGCCCGCGGCGGTCTGTGGTTCCGATGCGGTCCGGTCCAGCTCCACCTCGGCATCGAGGAGCACTTCCAGCCATCGAAGAAGGCCCACCCGGGCATCCGGGTGACGGACATCGACGCCCTCGCGGCACGGCTGGCGGAGCACGGCGCCAAGGTCGTCTGGGATGAGAACCTGCCGGGCCACCGCCGCTTCTACTCCCAGGACCCGGTCGGCAACCGGCTGGAGTTCCTGGAGCCGGTCGCCTGACTAGCCTGTGGGGCATGGATCTTGACCTTGCAGGACGACGCGCGCTGGTGACGGCAAGCAGCGGAGGCATCGGCGCGACTGTGGCACGGATGTTGGTCGATGAGGGGTGCGCGGTGCTGGTGCACGGCCGCGACCCAGGGCGTACGGGTGAGGTCGCGCGGGAACTGCGCGCCGTCGGCGGGACGGTCGAGGTCGCGCTGGGCGACCTCACCGACGACGAGGCCGCCGGGAAGGTGGCCGACCAGGCGCGGGCATGGGGCGTGGACGTGCTGGTCAACAATGCCGGTCCGTTCGCCGAACACGACTGGGAGACCGCGGAGCCGGAGGCGTGGCTGGACGCGGTGAACGGCAACGTGCTTTCCGCGGTGCGGATGATCCGGGCCTTAATGCCGTCCATGCGCGAGCGCGGCTGGGGGCGGGTCATCAACGTGGGCAGCCGGGCGGCGACGACTCCGCTGCCGAACATGGTCGAGTACTCGGCGGCCAAGGCCGCGGTGGTCAACATGACCACCAGCCTGGCCCGGCATCTCGCCGGTTCAGGGATCACCGCGAACACCGTGAGCCCCGGAGTGATCGTCACCGACGGGATGCGGAAGTTGTTCGAGGACGGGGCGGCCGCACGGGGCTGGCCTCAGGACTGGTCGGAGCTGGAGCCGCGCGTGGTGGCCGAATACGCGCCGAACCCGACGGGGCGACTGGGCACCGGGGAGGACATCGCGGCGGCGGTCGCCTTCTTGGCCAGTCCACTGGCCGGCTACATCAACGGAATCGACCTGCGCGTCGACGGGGGGATCACAGCGGTGCCGTGAAGCCGAGGTCACATGCCAGGCACGCTTTGCCGCAGCAAGCTCCCCCTGAGCGGTGTGTCATGAGACCGTGGATGCGCAGAACAGCAAAGGGTGGGCCAAGGCTTACGTTCTCGGGGGAGAGCCATGAGCAGCGCGTCGGGCGGGTCTGGTTCGAGCACGGGCACGACGAGCAGCGAGGAGCAGAGGCAGCGCGGGGTCTGGATACTGGTCGCCGCCGCCCTCGCCTTCGCCGTTCTCGTGTTACCGCAGGTCGTCGAGGACGACGACAAGACATCGTTCGCGGGTGCCCTCCCGTCCAGCGGCTCCTCGCGGCTGCCGGTGCTCCCCAGCGGGATACCCAGCGGTCTGCCGAGTGGGATACCCAGCGGTCTCCCGAGCGGCCTGCCTACCTCGCCCGGCTACAGCTCCGGCGGCAGCGGCAGCGGCAGTGGGGGCGGCGGGGGGTCGGTGGAGACTCAGCGGCCCGCGACGCCCACCGTGGCGCCGGATCCCACCGCGGACGCCTACCGGGCGGTGAGTGCCGGGGACTGCCTCGCCGTGTACGACACCGGCGCCGGGGGCTACAACACCCAGGTGCCGAGCCGGGTCGGCTGCAGTGCCTACAACGCCTATATGTGGGTGAACGCCGTGCGCTCCAGCAGCAGCGCCTGCAGCCAGGGGCCGGGCCAGAACTACATGTCGTACACCTCCCGCGGGCAGACCATCGCCCTGTGCCTGACCCGCCAGTTCAAGGTGGGCTACTGCCTGATGGCCGAGCAGTCGGGCAGCGGGCAGTCGGCGCAGATGCGGGCCGGGCTGATGACCGTGGTGGAGTGCGACGGGAAGGTCCCGGCCCGGTACAACCAGATCCTGCACATCACCGGCGTGTACAAGGCCCCGGCGAACCCCTCCGCGTCGAACTGCGCCCGGGTCCAGGGCGACCGTACGTACTACTGGTCGTGGGTGGTCAACGGCGGCCGGACGCTGCTGTGCACCATGGTGTACCAGCGCTGATCAGGGTCGGCTCAGCGCGTCGCCACGCTCACCAGGCCCGCGCTCACCGCCAGCAGCAGGATGACGCCGATGCCCGGGGCGGCCAGGTACGGCATGAGGGCCACCGTGGCCAGCAGACAGTACGCGGCGGTCACCCAGGACAGCGCCTGCTGGGCCTCTTCCGGACCGTGCCGGTTGAGCCGTACCACCAGGGCCATGAAGACGGCCGCCCACAGGGCGGCGCGCGGCTGGCCGAAGGAGACCTTGTCGTAGAGATCCACGGCGGGCTTGTACCAGTCCGTATCGGCCAGCTCCGCCGCGAACTCGATCATGTTCTTGAGATACGAGTGCGAAGCGTACGAGGTCGCGTCCTTCAGATCCGCCCGTACCCACTCCGAGAGCGCCAGCACCAGCAGACCCAGCGTGTGACAGAAGCCCGGCCCCGCACCGATCGTCTTCTTGCGCGTCTCGGATCGTTCCCCCGCGCGCCCCGTGATCGTGGCCATACGCAGCCCCCTCCCCCGTGGCTCACATCATCTACCGGAGGAAGCGGCGCGGACCAGCCCCCGGAGGTTACGCCTTGCGGTGGCCTATCAGCCGGGGCTTGGGCTCAAGACCGTCAAGACCGTGCCAGGCCAGATTCACCAGATGGGCCGCCACCTCGGCCTTCTTCGGCCGGCGCACATCCAGCCACCACTGACCGGTGAGCGCGACCATGCCCACCAGCGCCTGCGCGTACAGCGGGGCGAGCTTCGGGTCGAAGCCGCGGGCCTTGAACTCCAGGCCGAGGATGTCCTCGACCTGGGTGGCGATATCGCTGATCAGCGAGGCGAAGCTGCCCGTCGACTGGGCGACGGGGGAGTCGCGCACCAGGATGCGGAAGCCGTCCGTGTACGCGTCGATGTAGTCGAGCAGCGCGAAGGCCGCCTGCTCCAGCAGCTCACGGGGGTGGCCCGCGGTCAGCGCTCCGGTCACCATGTCCAGCAGCCGGCGCATCTCGCGGTCCACCACCACCGCGTACAGCCCCTCCTTGCCGCCGAAGTGCTCGTAGACCACCGGCTTGGAGACCCCGGCCTTGGCCGCGATCTCCTCCACCGACGTGCCTTCGAAGCCGCGCTCGGCGAAGAGCGCGCGACCGATGTCCAGCAATTGCTCCCGGCGCTCTTTGCCGGTCATCCGCACCCGGCGCGCGCGCCGGGTCCCGGATCCGGAGGCGCGGGCCGCCCGGTCCTTGTTACCGCTGGTATTACTGTCGGTCGCCACGCCCCCCATCATGCCGCTTCGGCGGATTCCTCTTTACGGCGGGCGTCGATACGGGCCTCGCTGGGCCAGCGCACGTCATAGGCCCAGCCCGCCTTCTCGAACCAGCGGATGATCCGGGCGCTGGAGTCCAGCTGGCCCTTCATCACGCCATGGCGGGCGGAGGTCGGGTCGGCGTGGTGGAGATTGTGCCAGGACTCACCGCACGAGAGCACCGCCAGCCACCACACATTGCCGGACCGGTCGCGCGATTTGAAGGGGCGCTTGCCGACCGCGTGGCAGATCGAGTTGATCGACCAGGTGACGTGGTGCAGCAGCGCGACCCGGACGAGCGACCCCCAGAAGAACGCGGTCGCCGCGCCCTGCCAGGACCAGGTGGCAAGACCGCCGATCAGCGCGGGGAGCAGCAGCGAGACGAGCGTCCAGACCACGAACTGCCGGGAGACCCGGCGGATGGCGTCGTCCTTGATCAGGTCGGGCGCGTACTTGTACTGCGGGGTCTGCTCCTCGTCGAACATCCAGCCGATGTGCGCCCACCACAGGCCCTTCATCAGCGCCGGAACGGTCTCCCCGAACCGCCAGGGGGAGTGCGGGTCGCCCTCGGCGTCGGAGAACTTGTGGTGCTTGCGGTGGTCGGCCACCCAGCGCACCAGCGGCCCCTCCACCGCCAGCGACCCGGCGATCGCCAGCGCGATCCGCAGCGGCCGCTTGGCCTTGAAGGAGCCATGGGTGAAGTAGCGGTGGAAGCCGATGGTGATGCCGTGGCAGCCGATGTAGTAGAAGACGACCATCAGCGTCAGATCCAGCCAGCTGACCCCCCATCCCCAGGCCAGCGGAATGGCGGCGGCCAGGGCGAGGAAGGGGACGGTGATGAAGAGCAGCAGGGTGATCTGTTCGATGGAGCGCTTGTTGTCCCCGCCGAGCGTGGCGGAGGGAAGTGGGTGCTCTGCCTCGTCCCGGAGGGCGCCGGGCGCGTCGTCGATCACGTCGGGGCTTGCAGTCATGGGATCCCTCGTGGGGCTCGGGGGTACGGCTACGGGACCGTAACCTACGGCGACGTAAGTATGGCAGGGCCCCGAAGCGGGGCAATAGGGCTATGGATTCCCCCGAGGGCGTGCCGCCTATCCTGGTGGCGTCGGACAGCGCGGTCCGCATCTCGCCGACAGCACGGGGGTCCCGGGGCCGGTGGCACAGGCAGCCACGGCGTTCAGGTCCCGTCCTCACCCCGCCCAGTGCCCGAACACTGCAAGGAGCCCGCACCTGTGAGCAGTGCCGACAACACCAATGCCGCCCTGCGTGCCGATATCCGCCGTCTGGGTGACCTCCTCGGCGAAACTCTGGTCCGGCAGGAGGGCTCCGACCTCCTCGACCTCGTCGAGCGGGTCCGTGCCCTCACCCGCAGTGACGGCGAAGCCGCCGCGGAGCTGCTCGGCGACACCGACCTGGAGACGGCGGCCAAGCTGGTACGCGCGTTCTCCACGTACTTCCATCTGGCGAACATCACCGAACAGGTCCACCGCGGCCGCGAGCTGCGCGCCAAGCGCGCCGCCGAGGGCGGGCTGCTCTCCCGCACCGCCGACCAGCTCAAGGACGCCGACCCCGAGCATCTGCGGGAGACCGTCCGCCATCTCAACGTTCGCCCCGTGTTCACGGCCCACCCCACCGAGGCCGCCCGCCGCACCGTCCTGAACAAGCTGCGCCGCATCGCCGAACTGCTCGACACCCTCGCCGTCGGCGGCGACAAGCGCCGCACCGACCTGCGCCTCGCCGAGAACATCGACCTCCTCTGGCAGACCGACGAACTGCGCGTCGCCCGCCCCGAGCCCGCCGACGAGGCCCGTAACGCCATCTACTACCTGGACGAACTGCACGCGGGCGCCGTCGGCGACGTCCTCGAAGACCTCTCCGCCGAGCTGGAGCGCGTCGGCGCCCCGCTGCCCGCCACCACCCGCCCCCTCACCTTCGGCACCTGGATCGGCGGCGACCGCGACGGCAACCCCAACGTCACCCCCCAGGTCACCTGGGACGTGCTGATCCTCCAGCACGAACACGGCATCACCGACGCCCTCGCCATCATCGACGACCTGCGGGCCGCGCTCTCCAGCTCCATCCGCAACTCCGACGCCTCCGAAGAGCTCCTGGACTCCCTCCAGCGCGACCTGGAACTCCTCCCCGAGATCAGCCCCCGCTACAAGCGGCTCAACGCCGAAGAGCCCTACCGGCTCAAGGCCACCTGTGTGCGGCAGAAGCTCCTCAACACCCGCACCCGCCTCGCCGGCGGCACCCCCCACCAGCCAGGACGCGACTATCTCGGCACCGCAGAACTCCTCGCCGACCTGCACCTCATCCAGGAATCCCTGCGCGCCCACCGCGGCCAGTTGATCGCCGACGGCCGCATGGAGCGCGCCATCCGCACCCTCGCCGCCTTCGGGCTCCAGCTGGCCACCATGGACGTACGCGAACACGCCGACGCCCACCACCACGCCCTCGGCCAGCTCTTCGACCGCCTCGGCGAGGAATCCTGGCGGTACGCGGACATGCCCCGCGACTACCGCCGCAAGCTGCTCGCCAAGGAGCTGCGGTCGCGCCGCCCGCTCGCGCCCACCCCCGCGCCGCTGGACGCCGCCGGGGCCAAGACGCTCGGTGTCTTCCACACCATCAGCGAGGCCTTCGAACGGTTCGGCCCCGAGATCGTCGAGTCCTACATCATCTCCATGTGCCAGGGCTCCGACGACGTCTTCGCCGCCGCCGTCCTCGCCCGCGAGGCCGGACTGGTCGACCTGCACGCCGGCTGGGCCAAGATCGGCATCGTGCCGCTGCTGGAGACCACCGACGAGCTCAAGATCGCCGACCAGCTCCTCGACGACATGCTCTCCGACCCCTCCTACCGGCGGCTCGTCGCCCTGCGCGGCGACGTCCAGGAGGTCATGCTCGGCTACTCCGACTCCTCCAAGTTCGGCGGCATCACCACCTCACAGTGGGAGATCCACCGCGCCCAGCGGCTGCTCCGCGACGTCGCCCACCGGCACGGCGTACGGCTGCGCCTCTTCCACGGCCGCGGCGGCACCGTCGGCCGCGGCGGCGGCCCGACCCACGACGCGATCCTCGCCCAGCCCTGGGGCACCCTCGAAGGCGAGATCAAGGTCACCGAGCAGGGCGAGGTCATCTCCGACAAGTACCTCGTCCCGTCGCTGGCCAGGGAGAACCTGGAGCTGACCGTCGCCGCCACGCTCCAGGCATCCGCCCTGCACACCGCCCCCCGCCAGTCCGACGAGGCACTGGCCGGCTGGGACGCGGCCATGGACACCGTCTCCGATGCCGCCCACCGCGCCTACCGCGCACTGGTCGAGGACCCCGACCTCCCCGCGTACTTCTTCGCCTCCACCCCCGTCGACCAGCTCGCCGAACTCCACCTCGGCTCCCGCCCCTCCCGGCGCCCCGACTCCGGCGCCGGCCTCGACGGACTGCGGGCCATCCCCTGGGTCTTCGGCTGGACCCAGTCCCGGCAGATCGTCCCCGGCTGGTTCGGCGTCGGCTCCGGGCTCAAGGCCGCCCGCGAGGCGGGGCTGGACGCGGCGCTCGACGAAATGCACCAGCACTGGCACTTCTTCCGGAACTTCCTGGCCAACGTGGAGATGACGCTCGCCAAGACCGATCTGCGGATCGCCCGGCACTACGTCGACACGCTGGTCCCGGACGAGCTCAAGCACGTCTTCGCCACGATCGAGGCCGAGCACGAGCTCACCGTGCGCGAGGTGCTGCGGATCACCGGCGAGACCGAACTCCTCGACTCCAACCCGGTCCTCAAGCAGACCTTCCACGTGCGCGACGCCTACCTGGACCCCATCTCCTACCTCCAGGTCTCGCTGCTGCACCGCCAGCGCACCGCCCACGAGCGCGGCGAAGCCCCCGACCCGCTCCTCGCCCGCGCCCTGCTCCTGACGGTCAACGGCGTCGCGGCGGGTCTGCGCGCTCGCCTTGGGGCTGCTGGAGGCGCTGGGGCTCTCCGAGGCGCTGGGCGTCTTGTCGGCCTTC
>NZ_JBSFMM010000239.1:0-16512 GCF_053599555.1 Streptomyces sp. NPDC000941 | reverse complement strand
CGCCGGGTCGGCCGGGGCCGTGCCGTACGGGTCGCGGACCCCGCCGGTCTCGGCGAGGCGGCCCGTACCGCGGGCGCCGCGGCGGCCGTGCTCGATCCCCCCGCCGCCTCGGTGCTGGTGCTGCGCACCACCTCAGGCCGGGACACGGCCTTCCTGGTCAACAACGAGAGCGCGGAAACCGTCGTCACCGACGCGGTGTTCCCGGCCGGCGGGGCACCGGAGCTGCGCGACCCGGCCACCGGCACGGTCACCCCCGCCCCCGTCCACGACGCGGCCGGCCGGCCCGGCGCCGAGGCCACCCGGGTGCCGCTGCGCCTGCGCCCGTACGAGACGCTGGCCGTGGTGTTCCGCGCGGGCGCCGCGCCCCGCCCCCATCTGACCCGGGCGGACCTCCCGGTCACCGCCGTGACCGTCAAAAGCAACCAACTGCTGGCGAAGGCGCTGGCCGACGCCCCCGGCCGGTACGTGTTCACCGGCACCGACGGGCGCCACGCCTACGGTGGCGAGGCCGAGGTCACCGATCCGCTGCGGGCGATTCCGCTGGACGGCGACTGGACGGTGACCCTGGAGCGGGACGGTGCCGAGCCCGTCGTACGGCCGCTCGGCAGCTGGACCGACCTGGACCCGCGCTTCTCCGGCAGCGCCACGTACACCAAGGACATCACCCTCACCCGGGCGGACCTGGACGGCCGCCGCATCCATCTCGACCTCGGCGAGGTGCGCGAGGTGGCCCGGGTGACGGTGGGCGGCGCCGCGCTGCCGCCCGCGCTGTGGGCCCCGTACACCGTGGACGTCACCGACCAGCTGCGCCCCGGCGTCAACACCATCGCCGTCCGCGTCGCCAACACCCTCGCCAACGAGCGCGGCAAGGCGCTGCCGTCCGGGCTGCTGGGGCCGGTGGCGCTGCGCCCGGTGCGCCCGGTGACGGTCCGGCTCATCCGCACCGCGTGACCCGGGCGCGGGCGCGGACCGACTCGCGCCCGCCTGATGCCCGTTTCGCGTTCGAGCGTGCCCGACTTCCGCCCGTTTCCCTGCCGGGCCCCCGACCCCTTATGGAGAGCCCATGGACCGAACCCTCCGACCTCCGCGGCCACCGCTGCTCCGCAGGCCTCTGGCCCGACTCGCCACCACCGCCCTCGCGGCCCTCGCCGCCCTGGCCACCACCCTGCCCTCGGCCGCCCCCGCCGAGGCGAGCGAGGCCGGGCGCCCCACCGCGCTGCGCACCGGGGCTCTGCGGCAGGCGCTCGGCATCGACGACACCACGCCCGAGCTCAGCTGGCGGCCGACCACCACCGGCCGGGACACCGTGCAGCGCGCCTACCGCGTACAGGCCGCCACCAGCGCGGCCCGACTCGACGCGGGCCGCCCCGACCTGTGGGACTCGGGCAAGGTCGGCTCCGCCGCGCCGCGGACCGGCTACGCGGGCGACCGGCTCGGGCCGCGCACCCGGGTGTACTGGCGGGTCAAGGTGTGGGCCGGCGGCGGCGCGGGCCGGGCGTCCGGCTGGAGCGCCCCGTCCGCCTTCGAGACCGGGCTGACCTCGCCGAAGGACTGGTCCGCGCAGTGGATCGGCCACCCCGACTGGCAGCTGAGCGACCGTCGGGTCACGCCCGTGGTCGTCGATCTGCCCAAGACCACCGCCCGCTATGTACGGCTCGACGTCACCCGGCTCGGACTGCCGCTCGCCGAAGGCGACTTCCCCGCCCTCACCCGTCGGCTCCAGCTGGCCGAGGTCGAGGTGCGCGACTCCGCCGACCCCGAAGGACCCGACCTCGCCAAGGGCGCGGCGGTCACCGCCTCGGAGAGCAACACCGTACGCAAGACCTGGGAGCCCGCCCTCGCCGTGGACGGGCTCACCAACAGCGGGGCGCAGACCGCCGCCGGATACGCGAGCAAACCGCACCCCGACGCCGATGTGTCCGCCACGCCGATCACCCTCACCCTGGACCTCAAGCAGACCGCCCGCTTCGACCGGGTGCTGCTCTACCCGCGCGCCGACGTCCTCACCGCCGACGGCCGGGTGCCGGGCTTCCCCGTCGACTACACCGTCGGCACCGCGGACGCGGCCACCGGCCCGTTCACCGAGGCCGCCCGCGTCAGCGGGCAGACGCCGCCCGAGACGTATCTCCCGGCCGGACTCCCGCTGTTCGCCAAGGACTTCACCGTCCCGAAGGACATCCGCTCCGCCCGCCTGTACGTGACCGGCCTCGGCGTGTACGACGCGCGGATCAACGGCCGCCCGGTGGGCGACGCCGTACTGGAGCCCGCCAACACCGACTTCGCCGACCGTGTGCAGTACGCCACGTACGACGTGACCAAACGGCTGCGGCGCGGCGCCAACACCATCGGCGTCGAACTGGGCAACGGCATGGCCAACGTCGTGAGCACCGCCGACCGCTACCGCAAGCTCTACGGCAACCTCAGCGACCCCAAGCTGCTCGCTCAGCTGGAGATCACCCTCGCCGACGGCACCGTCCGGCGCATCGCCAGCGGCCCCGACTGGCGCACCACGCTCGGCCCCACCACCTCCTCCAACTGGTACGGGGGAGAGGACTACGACGCCCGCCGGGAGCTCCCGAACTGGGACCGGCCCGGCGGGGACCGCACCGGATGGCGCGCCGCCACCTCCGTCGCCGCGCCCGGAACCGCCACCGACCCGGCCCAGGTCAGCGCCCGCGAGACCGAGCCGATCCGGGTGACCGAGACGTTGAAGGGCACCGAGGTCGCGAACTCCCCGCAGGGCAGCCGGGTGTTCGACCTCGGGCGCAACATCGCCGGATGGCCCGAGATCACCGTGCGCGCGCCCGAGGGCACCGCGGTACGCGTCTACCCGGCCGAGAGCCTCAAGGACGGCCACGCCCACCAGTCCATCAGCAACGTCGGCGCGCCGCTGTGGGACAGCTACACCACGGCCGGCACCGCACAGCGGACCTGGCATCCGCGCTTCAGCTACCACGGCTTCCGCTATCTGGAGCTCAAGGGCCTGCCCGAGGGCGCCGAGGTGTCCGTACGCGGCCTCGTCCTGCACACCGACAACGCCTCGGCGGGGGAGTTCAGCAGTGGAAGCGAGCTGCTGAACGGCATCCACTCGCTCATCCGGGGCGCCGTCCAGGGCAACATGATGAGCGTCCTCACCGACTGCCCCAGCCGCGAAAAGCTCGGCTGGCTGGAGCAGGACCAGCTGGTCTTCCCCGCCCTGGCCGCCAACTACGACATGCAGTCCCAGCTCCGCAAGATCGTGCGGGACATGGCCGACGCACAGACCCCGGACGGCCTGATCCCCAGCACCGTGCCGGACTACACCCTGCTGCCGGGTGCCTACCGTAACGACGCCAACTGGGGCGGGGCGTTCGTCCTCGTCCCCTGGCAGCTCTACACCACCTACGGCGACCAGGAGACGCTGCGCACCTACTACCCGAGGATGAAGGAGTACGCGGCCTTCCTCGAACGACAGGTCGCCGACGGCATCCTCGACTACGGCCTGGGCGACTGGATCACCCCCGACCGCACCTTCCCGCGCGCCGTCGCGGGCACCTACGGCTACTGGCGGGTGGTCGACGCGCTCGGCCGGATCGCCGGAGTGCTCGGCGAGCGCGAGGACGCCGCCGCGTACCGGGAGAAGGCCGACGCCTCCGTCGCCGCCCTGTCCGCGAAGTACTACGACGCCACCACCGGCACCTTCGGCGGTGGCGGACACGGCGCGGAAGCGCTCGCACTGGACATGGGCGCCGTGCCCGACGGCCAGCGGCAGCGGCTGCTCGACCACTTCGTGCACAGCGTCGAGCAGGCCGGCGACCACCTGGTGCTCGGCGAGATCTCGCTGCCCGCCGCCTTCCGGGTGCTCTCCGCCGCCGGGCGCGACGACGTGGTCTACCGGATCGCCACCAGGACCGAAAGCCCGAGCTACGGCTACCAGGTCCAGCACGGCAACACCACGCTCGGCGAGACCTGGGACGGCGGCTCCGGCCAGTCCCAGAACCACTTCATGCTCGGCGTGATCGACGGCTGGTTCACCGGCTCCCTCGCCGGGATCCGGCAGACCGACGACTCGATCGGCTACCGCAGGCTGCTCTTCGCGCCCGCCGTCGTCGGCGATCTGACCTCGGCGGCGGCCTCGTACACCACGCCGTACGGCCCCGCCCGCAGCTCCTGGCGGCGCGACGGCTCCGCGTACCGGCTGACCGTGACGGTGCCCGCCGGGACCACCGCCGAGGTGCGGGTGCCCGCCACCTCCGGAGCCGTGGGCGCGCCTGACGGGGCGCGGCCGCTGCGCACGGACGACGGAGTGCGGGTGTACGAGGTGCCCTCCGGGACCTGGACCTTCACCTCCGTATACGAGCCGCCGACCGGGACAGACGCATGAGGGACAGACGCATGAGAGACAACAGAGGCGGCCCGCGCCGCCGGACGCTGCTCGGCCTCACCGCCGCGGCCGGGGCGGCTGCGGTCCTCCCGACGACCGCAGCCGTGGCGCGTGGCAAGGCGTCACGGCCCGGCTTCGCCGCTGCCTTCGCCTCGGCCGGCCGCGCCGTGCGGCCCAGGTTCCGCTGGTGGTGGCCGGACGGCCTGGTGGACCCGGCCGAGCTCGTCCGGGAGGTCGACCAGATCGCCGACGCCGGATTCGGCGGGGTGGAGATCGCGGCCGTCACCCACAGCCTGAGCGAACCGATCGACGCCGAGCGCTACGGCTGGGGGACCGCGGCCTGGGTCGCCGGTCTGGAGAGCGCCCTGCGCCAGGCCGACCGGCGCGGCCTCACCGTCGATGTCACCATCGGCCCCGCCTGGCCCGCCGCCGTGCCCACCGTCACCCCGGACAGCGAGGCGGCGGCCTCGGAGCTGGCCCACGGCCTGAACACCTTCCAGGGTTCCTACGCGGGCCCGGTGCCGCCGCCGGTGGTGCCGGCGGGCGAGGGTGTGACCGACCGGCGGCTGCTGTGGGTGCAGGCGGCCCGGATCGGCACGGCCGCCGCGGCCCCGGCGCCGCTGCAGCTGGACCGGGACTCGGTGACCGACCTGACCGCGCTGGTCCGCGACGGGGAGCTGCGGTGGACCGCGCCCGACGACGGGCAGTGGGCGCTGATCTCGTACTGGGAGCGCGGCTCCGGGCAGCGGCCCGAGGGCCCTGCCCACACCGCCCCGCTCGCCTATGTCGTCGACCACTTCAGCGCCGCCGGCACCCGCGCGGTCACCGACTTCTGGGAGCGCCGCATCCTCACCCGCCGGGTCCGCGAACTGCTGCGCCGGGCCGGGGGCGCGCTGTTCGAGGACTCCCTGGAGATCGAGACCGACGCCACTTTGTGGACCCCCGGCCTGGCGGACGAGTTCGAGCGGCGCATCGGCCACCCCCTGCTGCCGTATCTGGCCGCGGTGATCGAGAAGGACGAGAAGTACGTCTTCGCCTTCGATGCCGCCACCAACAAGGCGGTGCGCCGCGACTATATGCAGGTCATCACCGATCTGTATCTGGAACACCACCTGCTGCCGCTGCGCGACTGGGCCCATTCGCTGGGCCTCGCCCTGCGCGTCCAGCCGTACGGCCTGGAGACCGACGCGATCCACAGCGCCTCGCTCCTGGACATCCCCGAAGGCGAATCGCTCGGCTTCAAGAATCTCGACGACTTCCGCTGTCTGGCCGGTGGCCGGGACATGGGGGGCGGGCGGGTGCTGTCCAACGAGGCGGGCGCCACGGCGGGCGGTGCGTACGCCACCACCTGGGACGCCACGCTGCGCAAGCTGGTCACCCAGTACTGCGCGGGCGTCAACCAGGCGGTGCTGCACGGCTTCGGCTACGCGACCGCGCCCGGCGCCGCCTGGCCGGGCTTCGCCGCCTTCTCTCCGTATCACGGCGGCCCCGGATACGGCGAGGCGTGGGGGCCGCGCACCCCGGCCTGGCGCCATGTGTCCGACGTGGCCGGCTACCTCGGCCGGATCCAGGGCGTGCTCCAGTCCGGCACCCACCGGGTCGACGTGGCCGTGCTGCGCCAGAAGGGGTACGCGGGCTCCGGGCTCGGCGCGCCCTGGTTCACCCCGGACGGGGTGCCGCTCGGCTGGACGCACACCTTCCTCAGCCCGCGCTCGCTCGGCCTGCCGAGCGCCGTGGTGCGGGGCGGGCGGCTGGCGCCCGACGGGCCCGCCTTCAAGGTCCTGGTGCTGGAGGGCGACGTCATGATCGGGCGTGAGCACACCCTGGAGCTGGAATGCGCCCGCAGGCTGATCGAACTGGCCGAGGACGGCCTGCCGATGATCGTGGTGGGGGACTGGTCGGACGGGCATGTGCCCGGGCTGCCGCACGAGGGCGACGCCGACAACAACCAGTTGCGTGCCCTGATCACCCGGCTGCTCGCCGTCCCCGGGGTGCGGTGCGTCGCCGACCGGCCCGATATCCCCACGGCCCTGGCCGACCTGGGCATCGAGCCCGACGTGGCGTACGCGGCGCGCTCGCCGCTGCTGCACGCCCACCGGGCGGGGCGCGACGTGGCCTACCACTTCTTCGCCAACGGCTCGGCGACCGCGGCGGTGGACCACGAGGTGGCCATCGCCGCGCCGTGGGCCAAGGCCACCCCGTACGCGCTCGACGCCTGGACCGGCGAGGTGGCGCCCCTCGCCGTCCACCGCGACGAGGGCGGCCGGGTCACGCTGCGGATCACCCTGGCGCCCGGGGCCACCGCCCTGGTCGCGCTCGCGCGCGGCGCCGGGCCGCTCCATGCGCTGAGCACCGACGCCGAGTCGGCGCGGATCGCCGACGGTGTGCTGGAGGTGCTCGACACCCGGCCCGGCGCCCGCGAGACCGTGCTGAGCGACGGCCGGAAGGTCGTCGCGCGCATCGGCGAGCTGCCCGCGCCGCTCACCTTGGACCGCTGGTCGCTGCGGGTGGCCGACTGGCGTCCCGGCCGCACGCCCGACCGCCATGTCACGGTGGACCACCGGCTGGACCTCGACGCACTCGCGGCCTGGCCGGACGTGCCCGGTCTGGAGGACGTCTCCGGCGTCGGGCGCTACCGCGCCACCGTACGGCTGGGGCGCGGCTGGACCGGAGCCACCGGCGCCCGGCTGGAGCTCGGGGAGGTCTTCGACACCTACCGGGTCACCGTCAACGGCACCGCGCTGGGTCCGGTGGACCAGGTCACGGGCGTCGTGGACCTCGGGGGCCTGCTGCGGCGCGGGGAGAACACGATCGAGGTCGAGGTGGCCACCACGCTGCTGAACCGGCTGCGGACCGTCCGCCCGGCGGAGTTCGGGGCGGCGAAGCGGCAGCGGTACGGCCTGATCGGGCCGGTCCGCCTGGTGCCGTACGGACGGGCGGTGGTGCCCGCCGACTGAGCCGCCGACGGAGCCTTCCGCTGACCCGCCGGCCTACGGGTCGTCGGGCAGGACGATCCCGGGGGCCGTATCGGTCCGTTCGATGAGGATCATCGCCGCGTCGTCGGTCAGATGCCCGTCGGCGTGCCGGACCAGCGCCTGGCGCAGCCGGTCCAGATACTCCTCCGGGGTGGCGCCGTCCAGTATCTCCAGGGTCTCCGGCAGCGGGAAGAACTCGTGGGAGCGGTTGCGCGCCTCCAGCACCCCGTCGGTGTGCAGCAGCAGCCGCTCGCCCGCGGTGAACGGGTAGCTCTCGGTGGCGATGGGCGGGCCGGTGAGGAACTCCTCCAGGCCGAGCGGGGGCAGCGGGCGGGTGGGGTCGAGGGTCCGTACGCAGCCGCCCTGGACGATCAGCGGCGGCGGATGGCCGCGGTTGATCAGCTGGATCGTCGCATCGTCCGGCACCTGCGCCAGCAGTACGGTGACGAACTGCTCGGCCTGCTCCTCCCAGTGCCGCGGATCGGCCGTCCGGTCGAGCAGCGCGTACTCCCGCTGGAGCGCGGCCGCGCAGCGGTGCATGACCTCGGCCAGGTCGTGTTCGTAGTGCACCGCCTCGCGGAAGGCGCCCAGCACCGCGGCGGCCGACCGCACGGCCGCCAGCCCCTTGCCCCGTACGTCCCCGACGATCAGACGCACCCCGAACCGGGTGGTCATCGCCTCGTAGAGGTCGCCGCCGATCTGCGCGCCCCGCTCGGCCGCCAGATACACGCTGGCGGCCATCACCATGCCCATCCGGGTGGGCAGCGGCCGCAGCACCACGTTCTGCGAGACCTCGGCGATCCGCCGCACCTGCGTCAGCTCACGCGTTCTGCGGACCCGTACGGCGCTGCTCACCACGCTCGCGATCGCCACCAGCAGCAGCGCGGCCATGTTCGCGTACACCTGCTGGGTGCCCCAGGCGTGGTTGACCGTCGCGGTGGTCGAGCTCACCAGCAGGGCGAGACCGGCCACGGCGCTGGTGCCCAGCGGCCCCATGGTCACCGCGGCCAGCGCCGGGGCCGGGGACAGCAGCGGGCCCGTGTACACCGTGTGCACCGGTGACAGCTCGATCGTGACCACGGCCACCAGGGCCACGAAGGGCAGGCACCGGGCAATCACGAAGAGCTTACGGCTGTGGCCGTTGGCTCCTCGGTCCGCTGAAGAGCGGAGGAATCGCATAACCGGCTACTTTAATCTGATTACGGCACATTCAGGCGTTAACGGGTGGTAAAAGCAGTGAATCATGGGAGGCGGGTGGTGTGCGGCGGCTCCGTGTCATGTCCTGCGTCTTGAGGGGTGTGGTCGGCCATTCGGGCGTAATGTAGCGCTATGCCTGAACTGCCGGATGTGGAGGGTTTTCGGCGGGTTTTGGCCTCCTGTGCGGAGGGCCGCCGGGTGGAGGGCGTCGAGGTGGGCGACGCCGGGGTGCTGCGCGGGGTGACATCTCAGCGGCTGCGGCGGGAGCTGACCGGCCGCCGCTTCGACGCACCTGAGCGGCATGGCAAATGGCTGATCGCCCGCACCGACGGTCCCACCGTACTCCTGCACTTCGGGATGACCGGAGATCTGACGTGCCATGTGCACGGCGACCCGCCCCATCCGCACGACCGCGTCACCATCGTCCTCGACGACGGCCATGACCTCCGCTACCGGGACCAGCGCAAGCTGCGCGGTCTGTGGCTGGCCGCCACCGACGCCGACCTCGACCGGATCATGGGCGACCAGGGCCCGGACGCGCTGTCCGTGAGCCGCGCCGAACTCGACAAACGGCTGGCTGGGCGGCACGGACGGGTCAAGGCGACCCTCACCGACCAGTCCGTCGTCGCCGGGCTCGGCAATCTCCTCGGCGACGAGATCCTGTGGCGCGCCGGCATCAACCCGGCGCGGCGGACCGACGAGCTGACCCCCGAGGAACGCGCCCGGCTGGAGCGCGCGATGCGCGGTGTGCTGCTCACCTCGGTCCAGGCCGGGCACGTGCCCACCAGCCCCTCCTGGCTCACCGGCCGCCGCGACGACCCCGACCCGCACTGCCCGCGGTGCGGCAGCCCGCTGCGGCGCAGCCGGATGGCCGGGCGGACCACCGCCTGGTGCCCGCACTGCCAGCCGGGCGGGACATGACGGGTGGGTCATGACCCGCCCGGCCGGCAGTGCGGGCACGGGATCAGCGCCGGAACACCGGATCCGGCTCCGCCACCGCGGGCAATGCCTCCCCCAGGTCGAACCCCGACGCGGGCGTGGAGCGCAGCGCCTCCCGCGTATAGGTGCTCCAGACCTTCTCGGGTACCTCCGTCCCGGTGTCCTTCAGCCGGATCTGCTTCCGGCTCTTCGCGCCCTCCCCGAAGAAGGCGACCGTCGTGACCAGGTCGGGGGTGTAGCCGACGTACCAGGACGCCTTCTTGTCGTCGGAGGTGCCGGAGATGCCCGCGGCGGGCCGGGCGAGGGAGCGCGCCGCCCGTGGTCCCTCGTCGTTCCCCACGAGGCCGGCGGTGAGGAAGTCGGCGGTCATACGGGTGACCGCCCGGTCGCCGACGGCTCCCGGCGGCCCGGCCGTCTCGTCACCGCGCCGCGCGGACTTCACGACGGTCGGCGTGACGCGCTTGCCGTGGCTGTCGATCGTGGCGTAAACCCCGGCCATCCGCAGCGGACTCGCGCCCGTCAGGCCCAGCGTGACCGTCGTCGGATCGGTGAGGCCGGTGGTGTCCGGGGGCAGGCCGAGGGCCACCGCGATGTCCTTCACCTCCGTCCGGCCGCCCTTTCGCCCCTGCTTGTTCTCCATCGCGGTGGCGGTCACCAGCGGCCGGAAGACGGGACCCACCTGGTAGTCGGCGCGGGTGGCGTTGCTGAGGTAGTGCTTGGTGTAGTCCCGGCCGCCGTACAGCGCCAGCACCCGGCCGCTCCCGGGGTCCACCGAGGCCGCCGCGCCCTGTGTGTCCGCGTCGCGCAGCGCCGGTTTCATCGCGCGCTCCAGGGCCCGCTGCTTGTCCGGGTCGATGTTGAGGGTGATCGTCCAGCCGCCCGCGGCCAGCTCCTGGTCACTGACCCCGACCGCGATGAGTTCGTTCCGTGCCGCGTCCACCAGATAACCGGCCTGTCCGCCCAGGCCCCGGGCGGGCTGCGGGGCGACCGGCACCGGGAAGCGCAGGGCCCGCCGCTCGCCCGCGTCCAGCCGGCCCATGTCGACCATGTTGTCCAGGACGTAGTTCCAGCGCCGGATCACCAGCCGCTGCGCCGTGGGGGTCGCGACCGCCCAGTCGTACTGGCTGGGGGCCTGCACCAGCGCCGCGAGATAGGCGCCCTCGGCGACCGTCAGTTTCTCGACGTCCTTGTCGTAGTACGCCCGGGCCGCGGCCTGGACGCCATAGGCCACCCGCCCGAAGTAGCTGGTGTTCAGATAGCCCGCGAGGATGTCGTCCTTGGAGTTCCGCTGGTCCACCTTGAGGGAGATGATCAGCTCCTTCACCTTGCGGGTGACGGTCTGCTCCTGGCTGAGGTAGTAGTTCTTGACGTACTGCTGGGTGATCGTCGAGCCGCCCTGGGTGCCCTTCCCGGTCACGGTGTTGACCAGGCCCCGCACGACGCCGACCGGATCGATGCCCGGGTCGTCGTAGAAGGTCTTGTTCTCGGCCGCGACAAACGCGTGCTGCACGGCTTTGGGCACCCTGCTCAAGGGGACCGACTCGCGGTTGATGTCGCCCGTGCGGGCCAGCACCGTTCCGTCGCTGAACTTGTAGACGTTGGCCTCGGCCTTCGCCAGGGCGTTGGCCTTGGGGATGTCGATGAGGTAGTAGAGGAGCGCGAAGGCCCCGACCAGCAGCGCGCACAGCGCGACGAAGTAGGCCAGGATCTTCCGCCAGGTGAAGAAGCGCCGCAGACCGGTCCGCTTGACCCCGCCCTTCCCTCGCGGCCCCTTTCCCCGTTTCACTCTCCTTCTCGTGCGGACCCCGGGCGTCTCCTCGTGGGCCGCCGCACCGTCCGGCTCGCGCCGAGTGCGTAACGCCAAACGCGGACCTGTCATACCGGGAGCACCTCCGTCGAGCCCCGCGAGATATTCGCGGGCGGCGCCATCCTCGACAGCGAAGATCTTCAAAACCGCAAAGCCCGGTATCGGCCCCGGCTCGGCCGGGCCTCGAATACCGCTCGGCGGTGTATCAGTCGTGTATCGGTGCGCGTAGTGGTGCCGCTTCGGGGCCGGCGGGGAGGCGCAGCGTGGCCACCGCCCCGCCGTCCGGTGCGTTGCGGAAGGCCAGCTCGGCGCCGATGACCTCCGCCTGGCCAAGCGCGATGGTCAGCCCCAGGCCGTGGCCCCGGCCGCGCTCCCGCGCCCCGGTACGGAACCGCTGCGGACCGTCCCGCAGCAGGTCGTCCGGGTAGCCGGGGCCGTGGTCGCGTACGGTCACGGTCCTGCGGTCCGGGTCCACCGTCACCTCGACCGGGGCGCGGCCGTGCCGATGGGCGTTGACGACCAGATTGGCCATGATCCGCTCCATCCGCCGCGGGTCGGTCCACACCGCCGGCCCGTCGTCCCCGACGCCCTCCTCCGTACCTTGACCGGTCGCTTCCCGGCCGCTGCCCAGCCGTACGTCCAGGGCGGTGCGGGCGACGGCCTCGGCCACCAGGAGCCCGAGCGGACAGGGCGACAGATCGGCCCGCTCCGCGCCGGCGTCCAGCCGGGAGATCTCCAGCAGGTCCTCGACCAGCGTGCTCAGCACCCGTACCCGGTCCCGTACATACCCGGCGGCCTCGCCCGGCGGCAGCAGTTCGGCGGCGGTCACCAGACCCATCAGCGGAGTGCGCAGCTCATGCGCCACATCGGCGGTGAACCGCTGCTCGCGGAGCAGCCGTTCCTGGAGCGCGGCCGCCATCGAGTCCACGGCCCCGGAGATCTCGGCGATCTCGTCGTGCGGGCGGGCACCGGCCGAGATACGGGCGTCCAGGTCACCGGCGGCGATCCGGCGCGCGGTCGCCGCCGCGGCGCGCAGCCGCCGGCTCATCCGCCCGGCGGTCACCACGCCGAGCGGCAGCACCACGGCGGTGGCGATCAGACCGGCCAGCACGATGTTGGTGTCGAGCGCGCTGATGTCCCGCATCGAGGTGTCCAGGTCCACGCGGACCGACAGGACCTGGCCGTCGGCGGGTCTGGCGGCCCACATCGCGGGCCCACCGGGCCCGGAGGTGAACTCGGTGCCCCGGTGCCCCTTGCGCACCAGGGAGCGCAGCCCGCCGGGGAGCCCGGGCGCGTCCAGTGCGGCCCCGGAGCCCTCGACCTCGCCGGTGCGGGCGTAGCTGACGGCGGCCCGCTCCAGCGTGGTGCGGGCGGTGTCCCGCGCCTGCGACAGCTCGCGCTCCTGTGAGGCGCGGTGCACCAGTACGCCGACCGCCGCGGCCACCGCACAGGCGGCCGCCGCCACCAGAGCGGCTATCCGCCATCTCAGCGCCATCGTCAGCGCCGCAGCTTGTAGCCGAAGCCGCGGACCGTCTCGATCCGTTCCGCGCCTATCTTCGTCCGCAGCCGCTGGACATGGAGGTCGACCACGCGGGTGTCCCCGTGCCAGGCGTGGTCCCACACCCGGCTGAGCAGCGTACGGCGCTCCAGTACGACGCCGGGGGAGGCCGCGAACTCCAGCAGCATCCGCAGCTCGGTCGGGGTCAGGGCCAGGAGCCGGCCCGCGCGGCGCACCTCCATCCCGCGGGGGTCGATGGTCAGATCGCCGAAGGCGAGCGTCGCCGGCTCGTCCTCCTCGGCCGTCTCCCACTCCGCTCCGCCGGGCGCGCTCCGCTGGACGGGGGCGAAGGAGGCGCGCCGCAGCAGGGAGCGGATACGGGCCACCAGCACCGCGCTCTCACACGGCTTGACCACATAGTCGTCGGCCCCCGCCTCCAGGCCGGAGACCACGTCCAGGGCGTCGCCGCGGGCGGACATCATCAGAATCGGGGCCAGGCTCAGCTCGCGCACCCTGCGGCACAGCCCGATGCCGTCCAGTTCGGGGAGCATGACGTCCAGCAGCAGCAGATCGGGCCGGCGCTCGCGGAAGAGCTCCAGACCGGTGAGGCCGTCCGCCGCGGTGGACACGGTGAAGCCGTACCGCTCCAGGAGCATCCGGACCGTATTGCGGATCACCTCGTCGTCCTCGACGAGGAGAAGGTGGGCCTCGGTGGCGGGGCCGGGCGCGACCGGGCCCGGTACGACGGGGCCCGGTTCGGCGGCCGCGGGCGGCGGGAAAGCGGCGGTCATGGCGTCCTCTTCGGCTTGGCGGACTCGGCCGGCACACCGCCGGGGACGGTTTCCGCAGCACCCTGCGGATCGGGGGCGCCGCGCGGTGTGACGGCGGTCATGACCTCGCCGTTCCAGCGGAAGCGCACGGTGAACCGGCCGTCGTCGCCGGTCGACGTGATGATCAGGTCACGGCCGTACGTCTCGCCGGTGACGCCCAGCTGGCCCCAGTAGATCAGCACCGGTCTGACGGTCCGGCCCGTCGCCCGGTACACCTGGACCAGCGTCCGCTGGAACTTGGGCAGATCGACCGCGGCCACCAGCTCGTCCCGGCCGTCACCGGTCAGATCCCGCAGTACCGGCTTGCGCAGCGGGCAGCGGGTGTCCGGACACCCGGTCAGTGACTCCTGGATCACCTTCGGCACATTGGGGTCCCGGTCCAGCAGCCGCTTGGGGGACAGCCCCGCCAGCCCGTCGGCGGGCGCGGACACGCCCTCGACGGGCAGATAGCGGACGAAGCCGGGGGCGGGCCGGACCCGTTCGGGCGTGGGTGGCGGCGTGAAGCCGGGCCACAGCGGTACGGCGCTGGTGGGCGGGGACAGCCGGGGCGCGGTGCCGTCGTCCTGGGCACCGGTCCCCGACGCGCAGCCCGCGATGCCCACGGCCGCGCCGGCGGCGACGAGAGCGGGTAACAGGAGCCGCGCCCGCCGCTGTGAGGGAGAGGAGTGCATAGGCCGATCACCCTATGACACCCTTGTGCCGCACGGATGTTGTGCGGCTGCGTCGACGTGGGCGCCTACGACAACCAGGCCGTGTACGAGAACACATCGCCCGCCTTGAGCCGGTACTCGGGGTCGTCGCGGGCGCAGGTCTCCTCCATGTCGAGCACCCTTCCGTCGTCCGGGTCGAGGACGACCATCTGCTGCAACCCGGCGGTGGTGCGTACGAACGCCTGCCCCTCCCGGCCCATCCGGTCGGTGACCCGGCCGGCCGGGCGCAGGTCGGCGTCACGGGAGAGCAGGGTGGCCAGGTTCGCGATCTCACGCGGACCGGGAGTCCACACCCGGAGGAAGTCCTGGACCGCGCCCAGCAGTTCGTCCGGGTCGCGGTCCGCGCCCGGGTGCCAGACGGCGAGATAGTCGCGCAGCGCGGCGGCGCCGGCCGGCGGCGGCGGCTCGAAGTAGCTCTGGTTCGCGCCGTCGATGCCCGGCGGGTAGCTCTCCCGGCGCACCACCTTGCCGTCGTGGACCGTACGGGGCGGATAGCCGTCGTCGATGACCGGGCGGCCCGGGTGGCGGGGGTCGGTGGCGACCACGAGCAGCGAGCCGCTGCCGTCCGCGTTCCAGCGGGTCAGCGTCTCCTGGGGGACCGTCACCGCGTCCTTGCCCGACTCCAGGCCCATCGCCCAGTCCTGGACATGGCTGCCGCGCACCGACTTCCCGGGCTCGGCGGCCGCCGCGGCCCGGGCCCGGCGGGCGATCTCCACGAGCGATACATCGGCGGCGGTGGCGTGCGGCCGCAGCGCCACCGGGGCGGCCACGGCCGGGGAGGAGGCCGGGCCCGAGACGGTCAGGGCGATGGCGGCCACCGCCCCCGCCGTCGCCGTGGCCACGCCCATGACGACCCGCCGTACGGTACGGCGGCGCCGGGCCCCGGACACCAGCTGCCGCAGCCGCCGCTCGCCCTCGAAGTCCAGCGGCCGGTCCCGCCAGCGCTCGGTGTCGGCGGGGACGGGGTCGGCGCCGCGGAGCAGGTCGAGTTCGTCGGTCATTTCCGTTCATCCTTCGTGCTCGTCCGCGCCGGTACCGGGACGGCCCCGCGCACCGTGTCGATCTGCGCCCGCAGCCGCTGCCGGGCCCGGTGCAGCCGCATGGCCGCGGCCGACCGGCCGCACCCCAGGACGGTGGCCAGCTCCTCGACGGTCAGCTCCTCCCACGCCGTCAGCTTCAGCACCTCCTGGTCGGCCTCGGTGAGCCGGTCCAGCGCCTCCAGCACCCAGGAGCCCGGCTGCTCGGCGTCCGGGCTCGGCACGGTGCGCCGACCTCCCGTCACCTCGTGATGGCCGAGCTTGGCGAGCAGCCTGCGGTACCGGCCGCGCCCGCGTACGGCGTTGGCCAGGCAGTTGCGCGCGACCCCGTACAGCCAGGGCAAGGGTGATTCGGGCAGCTCGCGGCGGCGCCGCCAGGCGACGGCGAACACCTCCGCGACGACCTCCTCGACCTCGCTCGGCCGGTCGTCCAGCCGTCGGGCCACGAAGCGGCTCACCGCCCAGTAATGCTCACGGTAGGCGGTGTCGAAGGCTTCGTCGGGGCTCATGCCCGGTAGGTGTCCGGCATGCCTTCGATCATCACACCCCCGTGAAGTTTTCTTTTTTCCGCCTCCCCTGTGACGGTCGGGAGGGGTGCCGGACACCTAGCGGGCATGAGTAACAACAGTGTTGTCGCGGCACCGGCGCCCCTGCCCACGCGCCGCCCGAGCCCCGGTTCCGCGGCCGTACGGTGGCTGACGACCACCGACCACAAGACGATCGGGACGCTCTACCTCGTCACGTCGTTCGCGTTCTTCTGCATCGGCGGGATCCTGGCGCTGTTCATGCGCGCCGAGCTGGCCCGCCCGGGCCACCAGATCATGTCGAACGAACAGTTCAACCAGGCGTTCACGATGCATGGCACGATCATGCTGCTGATGTTCGCCACACCGCTGTTCGCCGGCTTCGCGAACTGGATCATGCCGCTGCAGATCGGCGCGCCCGATGTGGCGTTCCCGCGGCTGAACATGTTCGCCTACTGGCTGTACCTGTTCGGCTCGCTGATCGCCGTGGGCGGGTTCCTCACCCCGCAGGGCGCGGCCGACTTCGGCTGGTTCGCCTACTCGCCGCTGTCGGACGCGGTCCGCTCGCCGGGTGTGGGCGCCGATATGTGGATCATGGGTCTGGCCTTCTCCGGCTTCGGCACGATCCTCGG
>NZ_JBSFMM010000238.1:0-16543 GCF_053599555.1 Streptomyces sp. NPDC000941 | reverse complement strand
CCGTCCACCGTTTCCGCGTCGCGGATGTCGGTCTTGCCCATCTCCACGAACCGGCCACCCGACCGCAGCAGCCGCACCGACGCGTCGATGAACTCACCCGCCAGCGAGTTCAGCACCACATCCACACCCCGCCCACCGGTCACCTCAAGGAACCGCTCCTCGAAGTCCGTCGAACGGGACGAGGCGATGTGGTCATCCGGAATGCCCAGCGAGCGCAGCGTGTCCCACTTCGACTCACTCGCGGTCGCGAACACCTCGGCGCCCAGATGCCGGGCCAGCTGAACCGCCGCCATCCCCACACCACCGGCACCCGCATGCACCAGCACCGACTCACCCGACGACAACCCCGCCAAATCCACCAACCCGTAATACGCCGTCAGGAACACCAGCGGCACCGCCGCGGCATCCTCCAACGACCACTCGTCGGGGACCTTCACCAGCGCACGCCGATCGGCCACGGCGACCGGGCCGAACGCGCCCTGCACCATTCCGAGCACCCGGTCACCGACCCCAAAAGCGGTGACCTCGGAGCCGGTCTCGACGACCACACCAGCAGCCTCGCAACCCATCCATCCGGCGTCCCCGGGGTACATGCCCAGCGCGTTGAGCACATCGCGGAAATTCATCCCCGCCGCCCGTACCGAGAGCCGGACCTCATCGGCCCGCAGCGGTTCGGTGGCTTCCGGGAACTCCACCAGCGAGAGGTTGTCCAGCCTGTCCTTCTGCCTGCTGTCCAGGCGCCATGCCACGTCTGCCGGGGGCACCAGGTCCGTTGCGGTGGACACCCGGGCCAGCCGGCCGACGCGTACGGCTCCGTCACGCACCACGACCTGCGGCTCGCCGGAGGCGAGCGCTACCGGCAGCGCAGACATGGATGCCTCCCGCTCGTCCACATCGACGAGCAGGAACCTGTCCGGGTGCTCGGCCTGGGCCGAGCGCACCAGCCCCCATACCGCCGCTCCGGTCAGATCCCTCACCGGTGTGCCCTCGTCGACCGCGATGGCTCCTCGGGTGACGAACGCCAGACGGGAGTGCGCGAACCGGTCGTCGGCCGCCCATTCCTGGATCAGGCCGAGTACCCGCGCGGTCTCCTCGTGCACCGACGTGACCACATCGTGGGCTCCCGCGGACCCGGCCGCGACCGTCACCACCTCCGGCACTGTCTCCAGTGCCGCCAGGTCCGCGGCCTCGTCGGCGGTCAGCTCCACCATGTTCAGCCCGGTGCCGGCCACCGGATCGGCCGGGGCGGGCACCCACTCCAGCCGGAACAGCTCGTCCCGCTCGCCGCGATGTGCTCCCGCCTGCTGCTCGGCGGAGTGTGGCCGCAAGGTCAGCGATTCCGCCGACAGGACCACCGCACCCGCCATGTCGACCGCCGTCAGCGACACCGACTCGGCCCCGGCCTTGGCGATCCGTACCCGGAGCACGGAGGCTCCGCCGGCATGCAGGGACACCCCGCTCCACGCGAACGGCAGCCGGCCCCGGTCCGACTCTCCGAGGTCCACGAAGGACACCGCGTGCAGGGCCGCGTCCAGCAGCGCGGGATGGATCCCGAACGACTCGGCGTCGCTCCCCTGCTCCGGCAGCGCCACCTCGGCGAAGGTCTCTTCGCCGCGCTGCCAGACGGCTCGCAGCCCCTGGAACAGCGGGCCGTAGCCGAAGCCTCCCTCGGCGAACCGCTTGTAGAAGCCGTCCAGTTCGACCGGGGTGGCCTCCGTGGGAGGCCAGGTCGACATGGTGGGTTCGGCGGGTCCCCGCCCAGCGGCCAGCACACCCGTGGCATGGCGGACCCAGGGCTGGTCCGTTGCGTCAGCGGGCCGGGAGTACAGGTTCACGCCCCGGCGGCCGGACTCATCCGGCTCGGCCACCCAGAGCTGGATGGCCACCGCGTCTCGCTCCTCCAGCACCATTGGTGCGGCGAGCGTGAGTTCATCGACGCGGTCACAGCCGACCTGGTCCCCGGCGCGGATCGCCAGCTCCAGGAAACCGGTCCCTGGGAACAGCACCACACCGCCCACGGCGTGGTCGGCCAGCCACGGGTGCGACCGCAGCGACAGCCGCCCGGTGAACAGCAGACCGCCGGCGTCCGCCAGCTCCACCGCGGCACCCAGCAAGGGATGCTCCGGCGCCCCCAGCCCGGCGGCGGTCACGTCCCCGGTGCGGGCCGCGGGGGCCGGCCAGTACAGCTCGTGCTGGAAGGCGTAGGTCGGCAGCTCGACCCGACGGGCTCCGGTCCCGGCGAAGAACCGCTGCCACTCGACAGCCACGCCATGAGAGTGCAACCGGGCCAGCGCCGTGACCAACGCCCGCTCCTCGTCCAGATCCTTGCGCAGGGCGGGGACGAGAGCAGCGGTACCGGCCGACTTCTCGGACAGGCTCTCCTGTGCCATCGCGGAGAGCACCCCATCCGGGCCCAGCTCCAGATACGTGGTCACCCCACGCTCGTCCAGCCACCGCATGCCGGCGGCGAAACGGACGGTCTCCCGAACATGGCGCACCCAGTACTCGGCCGAGCACACCAGCTCCGGGCCGGCCAACTCACCTGTCAGATTCGAGACGAACGGAATCGCCGGGGCCTCATACGAGATGTCCCGGGCCACCCGCCCGAACTCCGCCACCATCGCATCCATCAAGACTGAGTGAAACGCATGCGAGACTCGCAAACGCCTAGTCTTCCGCCCCAACTCCTCATACGTGGCCGCCACCTCCAGCACCGCGGCCTCGTCACCGGCGACCACCACCGAACTCGGCCCGTTGACCGCCGCGATCGACACCCCGGCCGTCAGATACGGAACCACCTCGTCCTCGGTGGCCTGCAGCGACACCATCGCCCCGCCCAACGGCAGCTCCTGCATCAGCCGGGCCCGCGCCGCCACCAACGTGCACGCATCCGCAAGCGAGAACACCCCGGCCACATGCGCCGCCGCGATCTCACCGATCGAATGACCCGCCAGATAGTCCGGCCGGACACCCCACGACTCCACCAGCCGGAACAACGCCACCTCGACCGCGAACAACGCAGGCTGCGTCCACCCCGTCTCATCCAGCAACCCCGCCTCGACCGACCCGGGCTCCGCGAACATCACCTCCCGCAACGGCCGGTCCAGCTCCCGGTCCAGATGCGCACACACCTCGTCCAGAGCCTCGGCGAACACCGGGAACCTTCCGTACAACTCCCGGCCCATCCCCGCCCGCTGACTGCCCTGCCCCGAGAACAGGAACGCCACCACCCGGTCCTCCCGGGCCACGTCCTGCACCACACCGGCAGCCGCACCGCCCACGGCGAGGGCACGCAACCCCTCCATGGCCTCACCACGGTCCCCGGACAACACCACACCGCGCCGCTCGAACGCCGCCCGCGTGGTCAGCAAGGACAGTGCGAGGTCGGCAGGGGCCGGCCCCGGATTCCGCTCCAAGTACGAGAGCATCCGCGCCGCCTGGGCCCGCAGCGCCTCCGCCGTCTTGCCCGACACCGCCACCGGGACGACGCCGGGCGCCACCACCGGCACGACGCCCGGCGCCGCATCCGGCGTGTCGTCCTCGGCTCCAGCAGCCGCCGGCGGCGCCTGCTCCAAGATGGTGTGCGCGTTGGTGCCGCTGATCCCGAACGACGACACCGCCGCTCGCCTGGGGCGGCTGCCCTCCAGCCACTCCATCGGCGCGGTCAGCAGCCTGACAGCGCCGGACGACCAATCCACATGCGAGGTCGGCTCATCGAGGTGCAGGGTGGCGGGCAGCGTGCCGTAGCGCAGCGCCATGACCATCTTGATCACCCCGGCCACACCCGCCGCCGCCTGCGTATGCCCGATATTCGACTTCACCGACCCCAGCCACAGCGGACGCTCCGCGTCCCGATCCCGGCCATACGTCGCCAGCAGCGCTTCGGCTTCGATGGGGTCGCCCAGCGTGGTACCGGTTCCGTGTCCTTCCACTGCGTCGATATCGATGGGCGAGAGACCGGCGTCGGCCAGGGCCTGCTGGATCACTCGCTGTTGGGACGGGCCGTTCGGCGCCGTGAGCCCGTTCGAGGCACCGTCCTGGTTCACCGCCGAGCCCCGCAAGATGGCCAGCACCTCATGGCCATTGCGCTGGGCATCCGACAACCGCTCCAGCATCAGCATCCCGACGCCCTCCGACCAGCCCACCCCGTCAGCACTCTCGGAGAAGGACTTGCACCGGCCATCGGCCGCCAGACCGCCCTGCGCACTGAAGTCCACAAAGGGCCCCGGAGTGGCCATGACCGTCACACCACCGGCCAACGCCAGGGCACATTCGCCGGCCCGCAGCGCCTGAGCCGCCCAGTGCATGGCCACCAGCGACGAGGAACACGCGGTATCGACCGTCACCGCCGGCCCCTCCAGGCCGAGGGCGTAGGCGACCCGGCCCGACATCACGCTGCCCGCCGTGCCGGTCCCGACGAAGCTCATCACCTCCTCGGGGAATTCCGCACCGGAGCCGTAGTCGTGGTACATCACTCCGGCGAAGACACCGGTCCGGCTGCCGCGCAGCGTCAGCGGGTCGATCCCGGCCCGCTCGATCGCCTCCCACGAGGTCTCCAGCAGCAGCCGCTGCTGCGGATCCATCGCCAGCGCCTCACGGGGTGAAATCCCGAAGAACCCGGCGTCGAACTCCCCCGCCTCGTGCAGGAACCCACCCTCACGCACATAGCTCGTGTTGCCGCGAGTGTTCCGATCCGGGTCGTAGAGCGCGTCCAGATCCCATCCCCGGGTGGTCGGGAATCCGGAGATGCCGTCCAGTTCGTCACTCACCAGCTGCCACAGGCCCTCAGCGGAATCCACACCACCGGGGTAGCGGCAGGCCATGGACACGATCGCGATCGGGTCGTCGTCAACGGGCGTACGGCGCGGCGCCGGCGCGATCGGGCCACTGGCGGTGCCGAAGAGTTCCGCCACCAGGTGTTCGGCCAGCGCCAGCGGTGTGGGGTAGTCGAACACGAGGGTGGACGGCAGGCGCAGTCCGGTGGCGTTGGCCAGCTGGTTACGGAGCTCCACCGCGGTCAGCGAGTCGAAGCCCAGCTCACGGAACTCATGTCGGACTTCGACCGCTTCCGGCGACTCGTGCCCGAGCACCGAGGCCACCTCGGTGCTCACCAGGTCCACCACGGCACGGACCCGGTCCGCCGGGCGCAGCTCCGTCAGCCGCTGGGTGAGCGTGGCCGCTGAGGCCGGGTCGCTTGCGGCGGCGTGGCGGCGCGGGGTCCGGTCGGCGTCGGAGCGCACCAGCCATGGCACCTCACGCCGGGCCCGCAGCGCGGCCACATCGACGCGGGCGGGCACCAGGAGCGCATGCCCCAGCGAGCACGCGGTGTCGAACAGCGCCAGGCCCTGCTCGGCGGACAGCGGCGACATCCCGCCCCGCGCCATCCGTTTGACGTCCGCTTCGCCGAGCTCGCCGGTCATTCCCGCGCTCTGTTCCCATGGGCCCCACGCCAAGGACGTCGCGGCAAGACCGTGCGCTCGCCGGTATTGGGCCAGGCCGTCCAGGAAGCTGTTCGCCGCGGCGTAGTTGGCCTGCCCGGCGCCGCCGACGATGCCGGTGACCGACGAGAACACCACGAACGCCGTGAGATTCATGTCCCGGGTGAGATCGTGCAGCTGCCATGCCGCGTCCACCTTGGGCCGGAAGACGGTGTCCAGCCGGTCCGGTGTCAGCGAACCGATCACACCGTCGTCCAGGACACCGGCGGTGTGGACGACCGCGGTGAGCGGATGCTCCTCGGGGATCCCCGCGAGCAATTCCGATACGGAGGCCCTGTTCGCGACATCGCATGCGACGACCCGGACCTGGGCTCCGTGCGCGGTCAGTTCGGCGACCATCTCGACGACCGCGTCGCTCTCGCCACCGTGCCTGCTGGCCAGCAGCAGATGCCGGACACCGTGCTCGGCCACCAGGTGCCGTGCGAGCAGGCGCCCGAGACCGCCCGTGCCACCAGTGATCAGGACCGTGCCGGCCGGATCCCACTGTCGCGGCTCGAGCTCCCCGGTGACCGGGCGGCCCAGCCGTCCGACCCGGACGGCGCCGTCACGGACGACCGCCTGTGGCTCTCCGGAAGCGAGCACGGCGGGGATCGCCGCGGCGGCGTTCTCCGTCTCGTCGAGGTCGATCAGTACGAACTGGTCAGGGTTCTCCACCTGCGCCGCCCGCACCAGGCCCCACACCGCGGCGGCGGCCAGGTCGAGGACCGCGTCCCCGTCTTCCGCCGCGACCGCGCCCCGGGTCACGAACACCAGGCGGGACCGGGCCGACCGGTCGTCGGCCGTCCAGTCCTGGAGCAGCCGCAGCGCCGTGGAGGTGAGTGCTCGCGCCGTGTCGGCCACCATGTCCGGGCCCGCCTCGCCGCCATGGGCAGCTCCGCTGAGCGGGACCAGCACAACAGCGGGATCGTCTCCGGGCATCTCGCCCAGGGACCCCAGGTCCTGGTACGTCGTGACGGAGGTTTGCGGCGCCGTGAGTGCCGCTCCGAGCGTGAACTCGTCCGTTCCGAGTACGGCCCACCGCAGGCCCTCGGTGCCATGGACGGACCTGGGCGTCGGCACAGGTGTCCATTGCAACTGGAACAGCGATTCGTGCCGGCGCGCGGAAGCGGCGGCCATGTGTTCAGTGGACACCGCACGCAGGACGAGCGAATCGACCGACACAACCGGGTCCCCGGCCGTGTCGAGCGCCAGCAGCGACACCGATTCCGCACCGGCCTTGGTCAGCCGTACCCGCAGCGTCGACGCGCCACCGGCGTGCAGACAGACCCCGTTCCAGGAGAACGGCAACCGGCCGGCCGCGCTCGCGTCCAGGTCCACGAACAACGCCGCGTGCAGCGCGGCGTCCAGCAGCGCGGGGTGAACGCCGAAGGATTCGGCATCGGTCACTCGCTCGTCCAGGGCGACCTCGGCGAAGACCTCGTCCCCGCGCCGCCACACCGCCCGCAGCCCCTGGAACACCGGCCCGTAGGCGAATCCGCCCTCCGCGAACCGCTCGTAGAACCCCTCGAGATCGACCTCGGTCGCCCCCTCAGGCGGCCACACCGCGCCACGGGACTCCGCCCGGCGCTCCCCGGCCGCGAGCACACCCGTGGCATGGCGTACCCAGGGGCCCTCCGCGACATCGGCGGGACGGGAGTGCACGGTCAGACTGCGGCGTCCCGAGTCGTCCGGCTCGCCCACCCGCAGCTGCACCGCCACCGCATCCCGCTCCGGCACCACCAAAGGCGTCGCCAGGGTGAGTTCCTCCACCGAACCGCAGCCGACCTGGTCACCGGCGCGAATCGCCAGCTCCAGGAAACCGGTGCCGGGGAACAGCACCACACCGCCGGCCGCGTGATCGGCCAGCCACGGGTGGGTGGCCACCGACAGGCGACCGGTGAACAGCAGACCGCTGGAATCGGCCAGCTCCACCGCCGCGCCCAACAGGGGATGGAGCGCGGAGACCAGGCCAAGACCCGAGGCGTCTCCTGTACGGAGCGAGGTCGCCGGCCAGTAGCGCCGACGCTGGAAGGCGTAGGTGGGCAGGTCCACCCGTCGAGCACCCGTTCCGGCGAACAGCGCCTGCCAGTCGACCCGCACGCCGATGACGTGCAGTCGGGCCAGCGCGGTGAGCAGCGCCCTCTCCTCTTCCTGGTCCTTGCGCAGCGCCGGGATCACGACGGTGTCGGCGGACGGCTCGGGCAGGCTGTCCTGGGCCATGGCGGACAGCACTCCGTCGGGGCCGACCTCCAGGAACGCGGTCACCCCGGCGGCGCTGAGTGCGGCCACCCCGTCGGCGAACCGCACCGCCTCGCGCACATGGCGCACCCAGTACTCCGGCCAGCACATCGACTCCGCCGACGCCAGCTCACCCGTCACATTGGACACCAGCGGGATCCGCGGAGCCTCGATGGACAGCTCCTCCACCACCCGCCGGAACCCGTCCAGCATCGGCTCCATCAACGGCGAGTGAAACGCATGCGACACCCGCAGCCGCCTGGTCCTGTGCCCCTCCTCCTCGAACCGGGCCGCGACCTCCGACACCGCGGTTTCGTCCCCGGCGATCACCACCGAGCGCGGTCCGTTGAGCGCGGCGATCGACATCCGGCCGGTCAGATACGGAATCACCTCGTCCTCCGCGGCCTGCAGCGACACCATCGCCCCGTCCGACGGCAACTCCTGCATCAGCCGGGCCCGCGCCGCCACCAACGTGCACGCGTCAGCCAGCGAGAACACCCCCGCCACATGCGCCGCCGCGATCTCACCGATGGAATGACCCGCCAGATAGTCCGGCCGGACACCCCACGACTCCACGAGCCGGAACAACGCCACCTCGACCGCGAACAACGCGGGCTGCGTGAACGCCGTCTGGTCAAGCAAATCGGCGTCGGCCGACCCCGTCTCCGCGAACAGCACATCGCGCAGCGGCCGGTCCATGTGCGCGTCCAGCTGCGCACACACCCCGTCCAGCGCATCGGCGAACACCGGGAAGCGCCCGTACAGCTCCCGGCCCATCCCCAGCCGCTGACTGCCCTGTCCCGAGAAGAGGAACGCCACCGTGGGCTCGGTGTCGGCGGCGCCCTCGGCGACCGCCGCCACGCCTTCCCCGTCGGCCAGCAGCACCGCACGGTGCTCGAACGCCGACCGGCTCGTCGCCAGCGAGTAGCCCACATCCACCGGCGCCAGACCGGGGTTCGTGTCGACGAACGACATGAGCTGGTCGCTCTGGGCTCGCAATGCGGGCTCGTTCTTGCCCGACACCAGCCACGGGACCAGCCACGGCACCAGGCCGGGAGCCGAGGAAGAGCCCTCGGGCGCCGCGGGTGCCGGGCCTTGCTCAAGGATGATGTGGGCGTTGGTGCCGCTGATCCCGAACGACGAGACACCCGCCCGACGCGGCCGATCGCCCTCCGGCCACTCAATGGGCTCGGCCAGCAGCTCGACCGCGCCGGCGGACCAGTCCACATGCGAAGTCGGCGCATCCACATGCAGCGTCGGGGGCAGCACCCCGTGCCGCATCGCCATGACCATCTTGATGACACCGGCCACACCCGCCGCCGCCTGCGTATGACCGAGGTTCGACTTCACCGACCCCAGCCACAGCGGCTGTTCGCGCTCCTGGCCGTACGTGGCCAGCAGCGCCTGCGCCTCGATCGGATCGCCGAGCCGGGTCCCCGTACCGTGCGCCTCCACCGCGTCCACATCCGACGTGGACAGCCCCGCGCTCGCCAGCGCCTGACGGATCACCCGCTGCTGCGACGGCCCGTTCGGCGCCGTGAGTCCATTGGACGCGCCATCCTGGTTGATCGCCGAGCCCCGCACCACCGCCAGCACCTCGTGGCCGTTGCGCCGGGCGTCCGACAGCCGCTCCACCACGAGCATGCCGACACCCTCGGACCAGCCCGTACCGTCCGCCGCATCGGCGAATGCCTTGCACCGGCCGTCCGGCGCCAGCCCACCCTGGCGGCTGAACCCGGCGAATCCCACCGAGGTGGACATCACCGTCACACCGCCCGCCAGGGCCAGTGAACACTCCCCCGACCGCAGCGCCTGGGCCGCCAGGTGCAACGCCACCAGCGAGGAAGAACACGCGGTGTCCACCGTCATCGCCGGGCCTTCCAGAGCCAGCGTGTACGACAGACGTCCGGACGCCACGCTCGCGGCGAGCCCCGTACCGGCGTGCCCGGCCAACTCCTCCCCGGCGTTCATGACCAGAGTCGAATAGTCCTGGCCGTTCGTGCCGACGAACACACCGGTCCGGCTGGACCGGAGCGACACGGGGTCGATCCCGGTGCGCTCGAACGCCTCCCACGCGGCCTCCAGCAGCAGCCGCTGCTGCGGATCCATCGCCAGCGCCTCACGCGGCGAGATCCCGAAGAAGCCCGCGTCGAACTCCGCCGCGTCGTAGACGAACCCGCCCTCGCGGATGGCCCCGCCGCCCCGCCCGTCGGGGTCGTCGGCGAGTATGCCCAGGTCCCAGCCTCGGTCGGTGGGGAAGGCGGAGATCGCGTCACGGCCGTCGGCGACCAGGTCCCACAGCTGCTCGGGAGAGCGCACACCGCCGGGGAACCGGCAGCTCATCCCGACGATGGCGATCGGGTCGTCCATGAGTGGGGCGGCCGGCAACGCCGGGAGAGCGGTCTCGGTCCGCGTGCCCATGAGCTCGGTCAGCAGGAGCTGTGCCAGCGCCGCGGGCGTCGGGTGGTCGAACACCAACGTGGACGGCAGGCTGAGACCGGTCGTCGCCGCGAGCTGATTGCGCAGCTCGATCGCGGTCAATGAGTCGAAGCCCAGATCCTTGAACGCCCGGTCTGCGCCGATGGCCGCCGTCCTGGAGTGCCGCAGCACCTGGGCGACCTCCGTACGCACCAGGTCGACGAGGAACCGCGACCGCTCGTCCTCCGGCAGCGCGGCAAGCCGCTCGGCGAGGCCCGCCCGGGATATCTCCGCGACACCGCCCGCGGCCTTACGACGACCGGGCCGTACCAGTCCGCGCAGGATGGCGGGGACACCGCCGGGCAGCCGCAACGCGCCGTTTCCGATCCCGAGCGGCAGGACCAGTGCCTCGTCACAGGCGGTGGCGGCGTCGAACAACGCCAGTCCGCGCTCGACCGAGAGCGGTGGCATGCCCGCTTCGCTGATCCGGCGCATCTCGTCGTCGCTCAGGGTGCTGGTCATGCCCGTGCCCTGCGCCCAGGCTCCCCAGGCGAGGGAGATCGCGGGGAGGCCGTGGGCACGCCGGTGCTGGGCCAGGGCGTCCAGGAAGATGTTGCCCGCCGCGTAGTTGGCCTGACCCGCGGTGCCCATCACACCGGACACCGAGGAGTAGCAGACGAATGCGGCCAGGTCAAGGTCGCGTGTGAGTTCGTGCAGATGCCATGCGGCGTCGACCTTGGGTCGCAGTACCGTGTCCAGCCGTTCCGGGGTCAGCGATCCGATGACACCGTCGTCCAGTACGCCCGCGGTGTGTACCACCGCGGTGAGCGGGTGTCCGGCCGGGACGGCGGCGAGCAGTTCGGCGGTGGCGGCTCGTTCGGAGAGATCACAGGCGGCCACGGTGACCTCGGCGCCGTAGGCGATCAGCTCGTCCCGCAGCTCCACGGCGCCGGGGGCATTGAGGCCACGCCTGCCGGCCAGCAGCAGGTGTCGGTGGCCACGTCGGGTGATCAGATGCCGGGCCAGCTCGGCACCGAGCCCGCCGGTGCCCCCGGTGATCAGTACAGTGCCCTCGGTGTCCCAGCGGCGGGGCGTGGTCAGGACGACTTTGCCGATATGCCGGGCCAGGCTCATGTGCCGGAACGCCTCGCGGGCCCGGCGCACATCCCAGGTACGCACCGGAAGCGGCCGCAGAGACCCGTCGCCGAACAGCCGCACCAACGCGACGAGCATCCGCTGGATGTGCTCATGGTCCACCAGCCCCAGGTCGAACGGCTGGTAGTGGCACTCCGGCAGCGCCTGTGGGTCGCGGATGTTCGCCTTATTCAGGTTGTCCAGCTCCAGGAACCGGCCGCCCGGCGCCAGCAGGCGCAGCGAGGCGTCGACGTACTCCCCCGACAGGGCGTTGAGTACGACATCGACCCCGCCACCGTCCGTGGCAGCGGCGAACCTCGGCTCGAACTCCGTGGTGCGCGAGGAGGCGATGTGTTCCTCCGCCACGCCCAGCGACCGCAGGGTGTCCCACTTGCCCTCGCTCGCGGTGGCGAACACGTCCGCGCCCAGATGGCGGGCCAGTTGGATCGCCGCCATGCCGACGCCGCCCGCGCCCGCGTGAATCAGCGCCTTCTCCCCGGCTCGCAGACCGGCGAGTTCCACCAGTGCGTGGTACGCGGTCAGGAACGCCAGCGGCACCGAGGCGGCGGTCTCCCACGTCCAGTCGTCGGGAACGCGGGTGAGGAGCCGTTCGTCCGTCACCCCCACGGGGCCGAATCCGCCGGAGAGCAGGCCCATCACCCGGTCGCCCGGCCGGAGCCCGGTCACCTCGGGGCCGATCGCCTCGACCACACCGGCGGCCTCGGAGCCGAGCGGCCCGGCTTCGCCCGGATAGCTGTCGAGCGCGCCCAGGACGTCGCGGAAGTTCAGCCCGGCGGCGCGTATGGCCACCCGCACCTCGCGGCCCGTCAGTGGCTCGAGCGTCTCCGGGCACGCGGCGAGCGTCAGCCCGTCCAGGCTGCCCTTCGCGCGGGTGGCCATCTCGCGGATGTCCAGCCGCCACGGCGCACCGGTCGGCGGCACCAGGCTGTCGGACGAGGCCAGCTGTGTCATCCGCGCGACACGTACCGCGCCCCCGCGGACGACTGCCTGCGGCTCCTCGGCGTCAAGCAGCCCGGGAAGTGCGGGCAGCACGGCCGCGGACTCCGCCGAGTCGTCCAGGTCCACCAGCAGGAACCGGCCGGGGTGCTCCGACTGGGCGGACCGTACGAGGCCCCACACCGCCGCGGCCGCCAGGTCGGTGATGTCCTGGTCCGCGTCGGCCACCGCTCCTCGGGTGACGAACACCAGGCGCGACCGGGCGAACCGCTCCTCGGCCAGCCAGTCCCGCAGCAGCTCCAGCGCGTGGTGGGTCAGTTCGCGCACCGACTCGGGGCCACGAGCGGGGTCGTCGCCCATGAGCGGGGCGACCACGACCTGAGGGACCGCGGCGCCTTCGGGCCCGGCCAGGTCGGCCAACGCCCGTACCCGCGTGGTGTCCCGGGTGACGCCCGCGGACTCCAGCACCGCGGCCAGATCCCACGTGTCCGTGCCGAGCACTGCCCACTCGGCGGCCCCGGCCGCGCCGTCCAGCTGCCGGGGCACCCACTCGACCCGGAACAGCGAGTTCAGCTCGTCGCGGCCCGTCGTCGCAGCCGCCCGCGTCGAAGCCGGCCGCAGTGCAAGCGAGCCCACCGAGAGCACCGGTGCGCCCTGTACATCCACGGCTGTCAGCGCGACCGTGTCCGGGCCGCTCCTGGTCAGCCTGATCCGCAGCGTCGACGCCCCCGAGGCGTGCAGCGACACCCCGCTCCAGGTGGACGGCAGCAGGCCCGGTCCGTCGGCGTCGGCGTCGGCGTCCGTGAACACGGCCGCGTGGAGTGCGGCGTCGAGCAGCGCCGGGTGCACGCCGAAGGTTTCCGCGTCCCGTACGTCCTCGGGCACGGCGACTTCGGCGAAGACCTCCGTACCGCGCGTCCAGACCGCCCGCAGTCCGCGGAAGGCCGGTCCGTAGGCCAGCCCCGCCCGTTCGTGGTGTTCGTACAGGCCGTCCAGGTCCATCGTGGTCGCCCCGTGCGGCGGCCATGCCGTCGTATCGAATTCGGAGACCTCCGCGCCCTCCGTGAGGACTCCCGTGGCGTGCAGGGTCCACTCCTGCCCGGGGCCGTCGGCGGGGCACGAGTGGAACCGCAGTTCCCGGTGTCCGAGGTTGTCCCGGCTCCCCACCCAGAGCTGCACCCGCACCGCGCCCCGCTCGGGCAGTACCAGGGGGGTGGTCAGCGACAGGTCCTCGACCCGATCGCAGCCGGCCTGGTCGGCGGCGCGGACCACCAGTTCAAGGAAGCCGGTGCCGGGGAAGCACACCTGCTCGCCCACCACGTAGTCGGCCAACCAGGGGTGCGTGGTCAGCGACAGTGTGCCGGTCAGCACCAGCTCCTCGGAGGCCGCCACCGTCATGGCGGCGCCCAGCAGCGGGTGCCCGGCCGGCTCCAGTCCCGCACCGGTCAGGTCCGCCACCCTCACCGAGGTGGACGGCCAGAACCGCTCGTGCTGGAAGGCGTAGGTGGGCAGGTCGACCCGGCGCGCACCGGTTCCGGCGAAGAACGCGGACCAGTCCACGCCGACACCCGTCACATGGAGCCGGGCCAGCGCCGCCACCACGGCGGACTGCTCATCCCGGTCCTTGCGCAGCGCAGGGACCACCACGGCGTCCTCGGGCACCGACTCCTGGGCCATCGCCGACAGCACGCCGTCCGGGCCCAGCTCGACCAGTACGGAAACACCTTCCTCGGTCAGCGTCCGCAGGCCGTCGGCGAACCGCACCGACTCCCGTACGTGCCGCACCCAGTACTCCGGCGACAGCAGTTCCTCCGCCGTGGCGAGGCGGCCGGTCAGATTGGACACGACGGGGATGGCCGTCTCCTGGGGCGACAGACGTGCCACCACGTGCCGGAAGTCCGTCAGCATCGGGTCCATCAAAGGGGAGTGGAAGGCGTGGCTGACGGCCAGCCGCTTGGTCTTGCGGCCCTCGGCTTCGAGGCGGGCCGCGGCCTGATCCACCTGGGGCTCTTCACCGGCGATCACCACCGAACGCGGTCCGTTGAGCGCGGCGATCGACACGCGCTCGCCCAGATACGGGACGACCTCGTCCTCAGTCGCCTGTACGGACACCATCGCCCCGCCGTACGGCAGCTCCTGCATCAGCCGGGCCCGGGCGGCCACCAGGGTGCAGGCGTCCGCCAGCGAGAACACCCCCGCCACATGCGCGGCCACGACCTCGCCGATCGAATGCCCGGCGAGACAGTCCGGTGTGATGCCCCAGGACTCCAGCAGCCGGAACAGCGCCACCTCGATGGCGAACAGCGCGGGCTGCGTCCATCCCGTCTCGTCCAGCAGTGCCGCGTCGGCCGAACCGGGCTCGGCGAAGAGCACGTCCCGCAGCGGGCGGTCCAGTTCCCGGTCCAGATGCGCACACACGGCGTCGAGGGCTTCGGCGAACATCGGGAACCGACCGTACAACTCCCGTCCCATACCGGTCCGTTGGCTGCCCTGGCCGGAGAACAGCACCCCGAGTTTGACGCCGCTCCTCGCCCCGCCACGGGCGATCTCCACCGGGCCGTCGTCATCACCGATGTCCGCCAGCAGCACGGCGCGGTGCTCGAACAGCGACCGGCCCGTGGCCAGCGAGTAGCCCACGTCCAACGGCGTCGGGCCGGGGTTGTCATCGGCCCATTCCCGCAGCCGGTCCAGCTGCGCCGCCAGCGCCTCCGGGCTCTTCGCCGACACCGGCCACGGCACCGGCCCCGCGTCCACCGGACCCGCGACCATCGGCACCGCCTCGGACACCACAGGCGCCGGGCCCTGTTCGAGAATGATGTGCGCGTTGGTACCGCTGATTCCGAACGACGAGACACCCGCCCGGCGCGGCCCGCCTGCCTCCCGCCACTCGGCCGGCTCCCGCAACAGCTCGACCGCACCCGCCGACCAGTCCACATGCGACGACGGCTCATCCACATGCAGTGTGCGCGGCAGCATCCCGTGCCGCATCGCCATCACCATCTTGATCACACCGGCCACGCCCGCCGCCGCCTGCGTATGCCCGATGTTCGACTTCACCGACCCCAGCCACAGCGGCCGCTCCCGCCCCTGCCCGTAGGTGGCCAGCAACGCCTGCGCCTCGATCGGATCACCCAGCGTGGTCCCCGTACCGTGTGCCTCCACCGCGTCCACGTCCACCGGGGAGAGACCTGCGCTCGCCAACGCGGCACGGATCACCCGCTGCTGCGACGGACCGTTCGGCGCCGTCAAACCATTCGACGCACCGTCCTGATTCACCGCCGAACCACGCACCACCGCCAGCACGTCGTGGCCGTTGCGCCGCGCGTCCGACAACCGCTCCAGCACCAACAACCCCACGCCCTCGGACCACCCCGTGCCGTCCGCCGCATCCGCGAACGCCTTGCAGCGGCCGTCCGGGGCCAGTCCGCTCTGCCCGCTGAAGCCCACGAACCCGCCAGGGGTGGACATCACCGTCACACCGCCCGCCAGGGCGAGTGAGCACTCCGCCGACCGCAGCGCCTGCGCCGCCAGGTGCAGCGCCACCAGTGACGCCGAGCAAGCCGTGTCGACCGTCATCGCGGGGCCTTCGAGGCCGAGTGTGTACGAGAGCCGGCCGGACGCCACGCTCGCCGCGATGCCCGTACCGGTGTGCCCCGACATATCGGAGTTCGCCGTCCTGACCAGGTCCGAGTAGTCCTGGCCGTTCGTCCCGACGAACACCCCGACCTGGCCGCCACGGAGCGATACCGGGTCGATTCCGGTGCGCTCGAACGCCTCCCACGCGGACTCCAGCAGCAGTCGCTGCTGGGGGTCCATGGCCATCGCCTCACGCGGGGAGATCCCGAAGAAGTCGGCGTCGAACCCGGCCGCGTCGTAGAGGAAGCCGCCCTTGGCGGTGTCGCTGCTCCCGGAACCGCCGCCGGAGAGTCCGTCGAGGTCCCAGCCACGATCGGTCGGGAAGCCGGAGATCGCGTCCTGTCCCTCGGCGACCAGTCGCCACAGATCCTCGGGGGAGCGCACATCGCCCGGGAAGCGGCAGCTCATCCCGACGATCACGACCGGGTCGTCGGCGACGTCGGCAGCGACGACCGCCGGGCCGGGCCTGTCGTCACGGTCTCCCGTCAACTCGGCCACCAGGAAGTCCGCGAGGACGGTGGGGGTGGGATGGTCGAACACCAAGGTGGCGGGCAGGCTGAGCCCGGTCACGGTGGCGAGCTGATTGCGCAGCTCGATCGCGGTCAGCGAGTCGAAGCCCAGATCCTTGAACGCCCGGTCGCGCTCGAGCTGCGCAATCAGCTCGCCACCGTGACCGGGCTCAG
>NZ_JBSFMM010000237.1:0-16569 GCF_053599555.1 Streptomyces sp. NPDC000941 | reverse complement strand
GTCGCGGCGGCCTCCTTGGGGGCCGGCGCCGACCCGCCCAGGCTCACCGAAGTGACCTGGGCGAACGTGGAGTTGCGCGTGTGCTGTGCGGACGGCCCACAGACCGTCTGGCCTTCGAGCCGCCTCGCGTCACGATGGACACCATCCTCGTTTAAGGCAATTGACTTCGCCGAAACACCATGGTTGCATTCCCCAAGAGAGAGAATGACATTCTCGAATGCGCTAACAGCCCTCTCGCCTCTGACGGGGGTGTGGTGTCGTGGTGCAACCGAACGCGAAGGAACAGCTCGTCCTGGCCGCGGAGCGGCTGTTCGCCGAGCACGGCCTGGACGGGACGTCTCTCCGACAGATCAGCGCGGCCGCCGGGAACGGTAACAACACGGCGGTGCAGTACCACTTCGGCTCGAAGGCCCGGCTGATCCAGGCGATCTTCGAATACCGCCTGCACGATCTGAACCGGCGGCGGGACGCCCTCGTCGCGCAACTGGGCCCGCGGGACATCAGAGGGTGGCTGGAGTGCCATGTGGCACCGGTCCTCGAACAGGGCGAGCGCGCGGGCAGCCACTATCTGAGCTTTGTCGCGAGGCTGCAGCAGCACGGCCACCGGGATGTCCTCGGGCGCCTGTCGCCCGAACTGCTGGCGCCGGACCGCCGCTTCCGCGAGCGGGCCGGGGCACTGCTGCGGCACCTGCCGGAGCCGCTGCGCGGGCACCGCATCACGCAGACGATGATCTTCAGCGTGCATGCCGGCTCGGAGCGGGAGCAGAGCCGCGCACGCCATGAACACGTACTTCCCTTCGCCGTCCACCTGAGGGACCTCCTCGACGGGCTCGTCGGGTTCCTTCAGTCCCCGGTGTCCTCCGAAACCCTGTCGGCGCTCGGCGAGCACATCCCGCACGAACCGGCACTGCCCTCGCATCTCTAGCCCATCCGCTGGCAACTCCCTGCGAAGGAGCGGTCGTTCGATGAGCATCGATCTGCATGACGCCGTCGCCGTGGTCACCGGTGCGGGCAGCGGCATCGGGCGTGCCGCCGCGCGTGCCTTCGCGCGGCGCGGGGCCCGGGTGGTGGTGACCGACCTCGACGCGGAGCGGGCGCGGGCCGTCGCCGACGGCCTCGGCGGCCTCGGCGTCGCCGCCGCGTGTGACGTGACCAGCCTCGACGACCTTCAGGCCGTCAAGGACCTGGCCCTGGAACGGTTCGGCCGCATCGACCTTGTGATGAACAACGTCGGGATTCTGGCGGTCGGCCCGGCCGAGGCCATCCCCCTGGACGCGTGGCAGCGGGTGATCGACGTGAACCTGCTGGGTGTGGTCCGCAGCAACCTGGTGTTCCTGCCCATGCTGCTGGAGCAGAACGCGGGGCACGTAATCAACACCGCCTCCACGGCCGGGCTGCTGCCGTACGGCTTCGACCGGCTGCCGTACACGGCGACGAAGCACGCCGTCGTCGGGCTGTCCGAGGCGCTCGCGCTGTATCTGCGGCCGCGCGGCATCGGTGTCTCCTGCCTGTGCCCGGCCGGCGTGGCCACCAACATCGTCGAGCAGATCACCTTCTACGGGCAGCCGGCCCCGCCGCGGGGCCCGGCCTTTCCCGTGGTGGACGCCGAGTCGGTCGGTGAGCTCGTCGCCGACGGCGTCACCGAGAACCGTTTCCTCCTTCTCACCGCACAGGAGGCCGCCGCCGAGCTGCGCGACCTTGGCGCCGACGTCGACCACTACCTGTCCCGACTGATCAAGGACACGCCATGAACCGCACGCTCGACCGCATGAGTCTGGACGGCAAGGTCGCCGTCGTCACCGGTGGCGCCGGAGCCATCGGCCAGGTCTACGCCCGCGCCCTGGCCGAGGCGGGCGCCTCGGTCGTGCTGGCCGATCTCGACGGCGAGGGCGCCGAACGCGCGGCCAAGTCCCTGGCCGCCGACGGGCTGCGTGCCCTCGGCGTACGGGTGGACATCACCGACCGTGGCTCGGCCGCCACCATGGCCGCGGAGGCCGTCAGGGCCTTCGGCGGTATCGACGTCCTGGTCAACAACGCCGCCCTGATGGCGGACATACCGCAGGTGGACCTGCTGGAGTTGCCGAGCGAATGGTTCGACCGCGTCATGCGGGTCAACGTCCTGGGCGCCATCATCTGCGCGGGCGCGGTCAAGGCGTCGATGGTGGAGCGCGGGGGCGGGCGGATCGTCAACCAGGTGTCCGCGGGGGCGTTCATGGGCGGCGGCATCTACGGGGTGAGCAAACTGGCGCTGGTCAACGTGACCGTGGGCCTGGCCCGTTCGCTCGGGCCGCTCGGCATCAACGTCAACGCGATCGCACCCGGCCTGGTCGAGAACGAACCCGGCTTCAAGAGCCTTCCCGCCGACCACCCGGCGCGGGCGGCCCTCGCCGCCGCCATCCCGGGCAAGAAGTCCGCACCCGCGGAGGACCTGCTCGGCGCGCTGCTCCTGCTGGCCTCCCCCGCCGGGGAGTGGATCAACGGGCAGACCATCAGCGTCGACGGCGGCTGGGTCACCCGGCTGTGAGCCGAACACCGACACCGGCACCGACACCGGGACCCGCACCGGCATCGACACCGACACCCGCACCCGCACCGGACGAGAGGGGTACGCCCATGACAGACGCCACGCCGCGCGCCCGCGTCGGCTTCATCGGCCTGGGCAGTCAGGGCGGTCCGATGGCACGCCGCATCGTCGAGGAGTCGTACCCGCTGACCCTGTGGGCGCGGCGCCCCGCGTCCACCGAGCCGTTCGCCGACACCGCCGCCGACGTGGCCGCCACCCCCGCCGAACTGGGGGCGGCGAGCGACATCGTGTGCCTGTGCGTCGTCGCCGACGCCGATGTCGAGGATGTGCTGCTGCGCGCCGACGGGGTGCTGGCCGGCATGGCTCCGGGCGGCGTCGTCGCCATCCACTCCACGATCCGCCCCGACACCTGCCGGCGTCTGGCCGAGGAGGCCGCCAAGCGGGAGGTCGCCGTCGTGGACGCTCCGGTCAGCGGCGGGGGCGGTGCCGCCGCGGAGCGCAGGCTGCTCGTGATGGCGGGCGGCCGGGAAGCGGACGTCGCACACTGCCGCCCGGTGTTCGAGACCTTCGCGGACCCGGTGATCCACCTCGGCCCGCTGGGCAGCGGCCAGCTCACCAAGGTGCTCAACAACTTCGTGTTCACCGCCCAGGTCGGCCTGGCTTTGGACACCTTCTCCTTCGCCGACCGGCTCGGCATGGACCGCGCCGCGGTCGCGGAGGTCCTCGCCCACGGCAGCGGGGGCAGCCGCGCGGCGGCGATCCTGGCCGCGTCCGGTTTCGACACCACCGGGCTCGAGCGGGCCCGGCCCCTGCTGCTCAAGGACGTCGGCATCATGCGGGAGGTCGCCCGTGACGCGGACGTCCCCGAACCCGCGGCGCTCGACCGGCTCGCCGCGCACACCTTGTCGCTGCTCGACGTCCCGCCGACAGCGTGAAGCCCGCGCACACCGCCCATCCGCAGGAGCGACAAGAACAGGCGGCATCGCCATGACCTCAACCAACTCCGACTCCCCGGTGACCGGCGAACTCGGTGTCACCGGCCCCCTCGTGAACGGCACCTGGCTCGACAAGACATCGCTGGGCGCCGTCGACCACGTCAATCCCTCGACCGCCCGCGTCAACGGCTCCGTCCTGCTGTGCGGACCACAGGAGGTCGACGACGCCGTGGCCGCCGCCAGGGCGGCACACCCCGAGTGGCGGGCCATGTCCCCGGACAAGAGGCGCCGTATCCTCCAGCGGATCGAGGAGCTGATGCTCGCCCGCGTCCCCGAGCTGGGGACGCTGACGACCCTCGAACTCGGTGCACCGATCACGATGGCGTCCGCGCTCGCCCATCTGTGCGCCGGATGGTTCGGCTACTACGCGGGCTGGGCCGACAAGATCGAGGGGGCGACCATCCCGCCGAGCCCGGTCATGGTTCCGGGGCTCGACTACACCGTCCCCGAGCCGTACGGGGTGGTCGGGGCCATCCTGACCTGGAACGGGCCGATCATGTCGGTCGGCATGAAGATCGCGCCCGCGCTCGCCGCAGGCAACTGCGTCGTCGTCAAGTCGCCCGATCTGGCGCCGTTCACGGTGGCGCGGTTCGCCGAGATCGCCCTGGAGGCCGGGCTGCCGCCCGGTGTCCTGCACATCCTGCCGGGCGGGCCCGAGGCCGGCGAGCACCTGGTCCGCCACCCCGACGTCGACATGATCTCCTTCACCGGCGGCATCCCGACCGCGAGGAAGATCCTCGACTCCGCGCGGCATACGCTCAAGCCGGTGCTGCTCGAACTCGGCGGCAAGACGGCGAGCGTGGTGTTCCCGGACGCGGACGTGGACGCCGCGGTCGCCGGGACCGTCCGCTCCTGCTTCAACCTGTCGGGGCAGGGCTGCAATCTCACCACCCGCCTGCTGGTCCACCACGACACCTACGACCGCGTCGTCGAGGCCGCCGCCGCTGCCGCCTCGGCACTCGCCGTCGGCGACCCCTTCGCACCGGCCACCGCGCTCGGCCCCGTGGTCGGGGCGGCGGCACGCGACCGGATCCTCGGAGTGGTGGAACAGGCGGCCGCCGACAGCAGGCTCGTGGCCGGAGGCCACGCGGTCGACGCGTCGGCGCTCGCGCCACCGGTGCGTGACGGCTTCTTCGTCGAGCCGACGGTGCTCGCCGATGTCGACCCCGGCAGTGACGTCGCCCGGCACGAGGTGTTCGGACCGGTGCTGTCGATCCTCCCCTTCGGTACCGAGGAGGAGGCGGTGGACCTCGTCAACTCCACGCCGTACGGCCTTGGCGCGGTCCTGTACACACGGGACGTGTCGCGGGTGCAGCGGATCGTGCCCCGGCTGCAGGCGGGCACCGTGCATGTGAACGGTACGTCGGGTCAGCCGCCGGGCGCCCCGTTCGGCGGCTACAAGCACAGCGGGCACGGCAGGGAGGGCGGCAGGGAAGGGCTCTTCGAGTTCCTTCAGACCAAGAACGTCTTCATCCGCGCGTAGGACCGGGAGTACTCATGCATGACCGTCTTACGGACCAGACCGCGACAGATGTCCTGGTGACTGATCAACCCCCGGCGTCCGACACGCCGTTCGGGCGGGCGTCACGCGACTTCCTGTACGGGCAGGTGTGGGCGCGGCCCGGACTGAGCAGGCGCGACCGCCGCTGGGTGACCCTCACCTGTGTGTCCGCCGCCGACTCTCCCGAGCCGATCGAGGAGCATGTCCACGCGGCGCTCGCCAGCGGGGACATCGGTCTGGCGGAGATGCTGGAGTTCGTCCTGCACTTCGCCGTCTACTGCGGCTGGCCCAAGGCCTCGCACCTGGAGGGTTCCATCGCCCGCCAGTGGGACCGCATCCACCGCGAACGGGGTGCGCAGACGCCGCCCTGGCCCCAGCTGGAGAACACCACGCTCGGCCCGGGTGACATGGACAGGCGGCTGGAGCGGGGCGCCGAGGAGTTCATCGATGTCAACCTCACGCCGGCGCCGCCCGCCAACTCTCCGTACCGCCACGCGGGGATCCTCAACTTCGTGTTCGGGCACGTCTGGCAGCGCCCCGGCCTCAGCCGCCGCGAGCGCCGCATCATCACGGTGGCCAGTGTCGCGCTCGACGACTCGCCGATCCCGCTGCGGACACATGTCGGCTCGGCCCTCCACTCCGGTGACATCACCAAGGAGGAGATGGACGAGATCGTGCTCCAGTTCGCGGCGTATTACGGATTCGCGAAGGGGGACGCGCTCGCGGACGCGGTCGAGGCGGCATGGGCGACGAAACCGGACTGACGGGCCGGCTCACGTACGGCGCAGGGAGTCGGCGGCGAGTTCCCCGAGCGGCCGGATGGCCCACAGGAGTGCGGCGCACCGGCACCGGACCGGCGTCCCCGTGCTCCGGGCCGGCCCCATGGTCGAGGTCGGTCTCCAGCGACCGCAGGAACGGCAGCACCCGTTCGTACGTCCACCGCGCGTCGCCCGCCTGCCGCGCCCAGCGCGTGAAGTCGCATCGGCGGGCCCGGATGAAGTAGCCGCCGTTGACGGTCGTCGAACCGCCCAGGACCCGGCCCCGCGGAGCCTGGTAGGGGTGTGCCGGGGTGAGGTGCACCGGGACGGCGCACACGTACGGATGGCCTGGACGGGCACCCGGGACCAGGCGCGCGTCCAGGGCTCCCTCCGGGAAGGCGCCGGCGTCCTGCGCGACGTGGCGTTCGACGGGGACCTGCGGCTCGGCGAGGACGTCGACTTCGTGTGGCGGCTGCACGACCGCGGCCTGCTCGTGCGCTATCAGCCGCGGGCGCGTGTCGCCCACACGCCGCGGCGCGCCGCAGGCACGAATACGGCACATCCGCCGCCGCGCCGGCCCGCCGCCATCCCGGCCGGCTGGCTCCGGTCCGCCCCTCCGTCTGATATCTGCTGACCTTGGCGTTCATCGTCCATGAGCGTCCCCGTGCGGGTGCCGTGAGCGCGCTGGTGTCGGCGGCTGCGCCGCCGTCTCGCGGGCACACCGGGGGCGACGGGGCTGAGCGTGTCCGTGGTGGCCCAGGGGCTGGTGGCCGACGCGTCGGCGCTCGGGCTCGCCCTGCGCCGCGAGTGGTGGCCACTCGGGCTCCTGTGCCTGGCCACGGCGGGCCGCAGCCGCCTCGCCCGGGCCAGCGCGGTGGCCATGCTCGCGCCGCTCGCCGCGGAGTGGGTCACCCGCGGGCCGCGTCTTGGACCGGCCCCCTGGGCCGTGCTGCGGTGTCTCGACGACCTGGCGTACGGCACCGGGGTGACCGCCTCGGCCCTGCGCCACCGCTCACTCGCCGTGATCGCGCCGCAGATTCAGCTGCCTTTCGGTGATACCCGGTGACACCGGGACGGTACGTGGCACACGAGAGGCCACGTACCATCCCTTCCCTGGTCCCACCCGCCACGGTGCGGTCGTCACTGTGGGGGAAAGACCGCCTCCCCCGTGTCCGCGTCGGTGATCGAGATCGCCTCGATCGGGCAGGACTCGGCGACTTCCAGGACCTCTTCCGATGCCGGCAGGACACCCGCCGTGGCACGGCCCTGACCGTTTTCGTCGAGTTGGAACTCCTTGGGTGCGGAGGCCGCGCACAGCCCGGTACGGACACACACGCGGGGATCCACCGTGACTTTCCAGCGATCCGTCATCGTCAGGCTCCCCGGATGACGAGTGGCAGTGTCTTCCAGCCCCGCACGGTCGATGTCTGGGCCAGCTCCGCGCGGTCCCAGTCCACATCCCAGGCGGGGAAGCGGCGCAGTATCTCCTCGGCGGCGACCTTGCCCTCCAGGCGGGCCAGGGCCGCGCCCAGGCAGTAGTGCGCGCCGACCCCGAACGACATGTGCTGGGAGACCCGGTGGATGTCGAAGCGGTCGGCGTCGGGGAAGCGGTCCGGGTCGCGGTTGGCGGCGGCCTGGATGAAGAGGATGGCGCTGCCCGCCGGCACCGTGGCGCCGTGGAACTCCACGTCCTTCGTCACATAGCGGGCGGTGAAGGGGCCCGTCGGTTCGAAACGCAGGATCTCCTCGATGGCGTTCGGGATGAGGGACGGGTCGGCGGCCAGTTCGCGCCGGGTCTCGGGGTAGCGGGCCATGAGCGCGCCGAACCAGCCGATCAGGCGTCCCGTCGTCTCGTTGCCGGCGCCGGCCACCACCGTGCAGTAGGTGAGGACCTCCTCGTCGGTGAGGGTGCGCCGGCGGCCCGTCTCGTCCTCGAACTCGGCGGTCATCAGCTCGGTCATGAGGTCGTCGGACGGGTTCTTCTTGCGCCATTCGATGTACTGCTGGAAACCCTCGGTGCTGAGGATCTCCTCGTGGTTGATCCGGCCGCCGTCGCCGGTCTCCAAGGTGGCGTCGGTACGGTCGCGGAAGGTCGGCTGGTCCGCCTCGGGGATGCCGAGGAGCATCCCGATCACCCGCATCGGCATCTCGGCGCCGACGGCCTCGACCAGGTCGAACCGGTCCGCGCCCTCGACCGGCGCCAGGACCCGCTCGCAGAACGCCCGGATCCTCGGCTCCAGTGCGGCGATGCGGCGCGGGGTGAAGACGCGGGCGAGAAGCCTGCGGTGGATGTCGTGGACGGGCGGGTCCTCGAAGATCAGAGTGCCCGGCGGCATCTCGATGTCCGCCTGGATGATCTCCAGGATGTCGCCGCGCGCCGAGGAGAACGTCCGCCAGTCCCCGAGGCCGCGCTGGCAGTCGGCGTACCGGCTGACCGCGTAGAAGTCGTGCCGTTCGTTGTGGTACAGCGGTGCCTCGGTGCGCAGCCGCGCGTAGATCGGATACGGGTCCTGGGCCAGTGAGGCGTCGAAGGGGTCCCAGTACACGGGTTCGGCGGAGACGGTCATTTGAGCATGGCTCCCGCGTCGACGGTCATGGTGGTTCCGGTGACGAAACGGCCCTCGTCGGAGGCGAGGTAGAGGACGGCGTTGCTGATGTCGCGCGGTTCGACCCAGGGGGTGCGCAGGATGTGCATGCCCTGGGAGACGGCGGCGAAGTCGTCGACCGTGGGGTTCTCCAGGTCGGGGCGGAACATCCGGTACGTGTCCTCGTGCATCACCATGGGGGTGTTGACCTGGGTCGAGTGGATCGAGTTGACGCGGATGCCGTGTTCGCCCAGCTCCCAGGCGAGCGTACGCATCAGGCCGACGACACCGTGCTTGGCGGCGATGTAGTGGCCGATGTTGGCGTGGCCGCGCAGCCCCCCGACCGAGCTGGTCAGGATGACGGAGCCGCCCCGGCCGCCCGCGACGATATGCGGGATGGAGACCTTGGCGGTGAGCCAGACGCCGGTCAGGTTGACATCGATCATGTCGCGCCACGTCTTCTCGTCCATGACGTCGAGGCGCGAACCGTCGCTGCCCAGGCCCGCGTTGGCGCAAACGATGTCGAGACGGCCGAACTGGGCCACGCCGTCGTCCACGGCGGCCTTGAGCGCGTCATGGTCGCGGACGTCCGCCCGCACCGCGTGGATGCGCCGGCCCAGCTTCTGCACCTGGTTGACGGTCTCTTCCAGGTCCTCGGGCGTCGACATGGCGAACCTGACGCCCTCGAGCTGCTCGCAGACGTCGACGGCGATGATGTCGGCGCCCTCCTCCGCGAGGCGGATCGCGTGGCTGCGGCCCTGGCCGCGCGCCGCGCCGGTGATGAAGGCGACTTTGCCTTCGACTCGTCCGGGCATGGGGTACCTCGTTCCTGGGTTGAAGGACGTGCGGACCGTGCGTCGGGTGGGCGGGTCAGGCCTCCGTCGCCGGGGACGGGACGTGGACCGGGCCGCTCAGGTCTGCGGAGTTGACGGACAGTTGGGTGGCGAGGTGGTCGGCGAAGCGGTCCATCAGCGCCGCGGACACCTCGGCGAGGGGCCGCGGCCGAACTGGGCGGGCTTGCACGTGATGTTCAGCTCGGTCTCCACACGCACATCGGCCCCGGCGGCCCCGGCGGCGCTCAGGCGGCAGGGGCGGACGACGTCGTCGACGTAGGTGCCGGTGCCGGTCAGGAGTCGGACGTCCTCGACGCGTGGGGTACGGGTGCCGGCGTAGTCCGCGTCGCTCCCGGTGGGTGCCATCGGTCCGATCCTCCGTCCAGGTGCTGAACGAGTGTTTAACGGACGGGTGCTGAACGACTGTTTAACACCCGTCCGGCGAGGGCGTCAAGCACAATGACGGGCATGACTGCGCCTCGACGAATGGGTACGGAGACCTCCAAGACCCGCCTGCTCATGCTCGACATCACGGAGCGGCTGATGCTGAAGGAGGGGTACGCCGCGGTCGGTGTACGGCGGGTGGCCCGCGAGGCCGAGGTGGCCCCGGCGCTGGTCCTCTACTACTTCCGCACGCTGGACGACCTGTTCCTCGCCGTACTGCGGCGGCGCGCGGACGCGGAGCTGGAGCGGCAGGCCCGGCTCCTCGCCGGCCCTCAGCCGCTGCACGCGCTGTGGCGCATGAGCAGCCATCCGGGCAACGCGCTGACCACCGAGTTCGCGGCGCTCGCCAATCACCGCGAGGCGATCCGTGGCGAACTGGCCAGCCACGCGGAGCGCTATCGCGAGGCGCAACTGGAAGCCCTCACCCGCGGCCTCGCGCAGGCCGGGACCGAGCTGCCGCCCGAAGTCACCCCGGCCGTGGTGCTGATGCTGACCAACGCGCTGGGCCGGATCCTCATGATGGAGAACGCGATGGGCATGACGACGCGACACGAGGAGGCCCTTGCGTTCGTGCGGCACATGCTCCAGCGGTACGAGGGCCCTCCCGCACCGGCCGGCACACCCCGTCGGTGACGCCGGGCCGGCTTCCGCCGACAGGGCCGTGCGGCACATCTGGGAGGTCACGGGCAGATGCAGATTCTCGCGAATGAGAATACCATTCCCCAAAGACGATAACGCCAGAGGCTTCCCAGGAGGTACCTCATGCCCGTGCCGGATGTCTCATCCCATGCCCTGTCGGATCTCACCAGCCTCCAGGAACGCCGCATCGTGGTGACCGGCGGCGGCCGCGGTCTCGGCAAGGCGATCGTCGCGCGGCTCGCCGAGGCCGGCGCCCACGTACTCGTCGGGGACGCCGACGCGTCTTCGGCCAAGGCCGCGGCGGCCGAACTCGCCCACGCCCACAAGGCCGATGTGGTGGGCGTAGAGATGGACGTCGCGGACTCGGACAGCGTGCGCGGCGTGGCGGACCTCGCCGCAAAACGGTGGGGCGGGCTCGACGCATGGGTCAACAACGCGGGGATCTACCCCAGCGTCCCGATCGCGCAGATGGACGACGCGACCTGGGACAAGGTGTTCGCCGTCAACGCCCGCGGCGCTCTGGCCGGTACGCGCGAGGCCGCCCGGATCATGAGCGCGTCGGGCCGTGGCGGAGTGATCGTGAACGTCGCCTCCACCGCGGCCTTCCGCGGCAGCGCCCCCGGCCTTGCCGCCTACGTCGGCTCGAAGCACGCGGTGCGCGGCCTCACCCGGCAGAGCGCGCTGGAACTGGCCCCGCACGGAATCCGGGTCCTCGGCGTTGCGCCCAGCTACGTCCCGACCGAGGGGAACCAGCTGGCCGCCGCGGGGGCGCCGGTCCAGGAGGACAGCGTGCCACTCATGATGACCAGCCCCGTCGGCCGCATCGGCACGCCCGACGACATCGCCCGCGTGGTGTTCTTCTGCGTCAGCGACCTGTCGGCGTTCATGACGGGCAGCACGCTGCTCGCCGACGGCGGAACCACCGCCTGAGGCACCTGCCCCACCCGGCACGTCCACGTCGGCCTCCCGGGGAGCGCCACCGGGATGAAGCGGGCCAGGTGTCCGAGCGGACTCACCGCCGGCGAACCCGGTGCCGACTTCACCCGCTTCTACCCCTTCGTAACCGGCGGTTGATCCCCGGCGTCGGCGGCTTCCGTGCCGAGCAGGACGGACAGCGTCTCGCGCACGATCCGCGGATATCCGTTCTCCTCCGGGTCCACCAGCCACTGCTGTTGGATCCCCTCGACCAACGCCAGGGTGGCGGCCGCCGCGGTCGGCGCGCTCAGCCCGCTGGGCATGCGCTCCCCGTACCGCTCGACCAGACTCGCGGTCAGGAGGTCCTGTAGGGAGTAGCGCCTCTCCCGGACGTACTCGGCGGCGGGTTCCTGGCCCGTGACCGCCTCGGCCAGCAGCACGCTGTGCACGGTGGCGAGCGAGGGATGCTCCTGTTCGAAGGCTACGGTCGCGGCGAAGTCGGTCGCCCAGTCCTCACCGAGCCGCCGGTCGGCCAGATGCTCGCGGTGGAGCTGCTCACGGAAGTTGAGGATCCCCAGCAACAGCCGCTTCTTACTGGGGAAGTAGTGCAGAACGCCCTGCCGGGTGAGGCCGGCTCGCTCGGCCACCGCGTCGATGGAGGTGCCCTTGAACCCGCGGGCGGCCAAGACCTCCAGCGCCGCCTCCAGGATCTGCTCACGCCGCCCCGACACCACGTCGTGCCCTTCCGCCGTAGGAGAGGTGCCCGCACACGATACGTACGAGTGTCGGAGCAGGTCGAGAGGGCGTACCGGGATTCCTCTCAACGTCCCATCACGGCGAGCGCTTGTCCGCAAGTGCTGAGAGCGCCGAGCCGGGTTGCGTTCAGCCGCCGGTGAAGTACGACGGCGTGCGGACTCGCATGGTGCTGGCGAGCTCTCGGAGAACGGCGCTGCTCACTGGGGGGGTGTTGGCTTGGAGGACTGCGACGGCGTCGCCGACCCGGGTGAAGTACTTGACGTACTGGTGGTTCGACCACCGCCACACTCCAGGAGCCACCGGGGTGCAGGCGGGTGACGGCACGGGGTAGACGCTGGTGAGCGCGGCGCAGTGGGAGGGTGGGGTGAAACCTGGCTGTACGGGGCCGACGGTCACCTCGATCTCCTGGTCGAGCTCGTCCCTGGTGTCCGCGCCCCCGCCCAGGCTGTCGGGTGAGATCCGGTAGTAAAAGGTGGCCTTGTCTCCGGCTGTCGCCCCGTGGGTGCCAACGCCGTTCAGGTGGTAGCCCGCGGGCAGTTGCGGCCCGAGCAGGGGGACACGGGCATCGGCCAGTTCGTTGTCCAGCTCGCTCCGGGCGAGCTGTGTGGTGGCGAGCGAGTCGAGTGGAATCAGCAGGACCAGGGCGAGGGCCGCGGCTGCTCGCGGCCACAGCGGCCTGCGCGACTGGGTGAACCAGGCCGCGAGGGCGAACGCGGCCGCGCATACGGCGGGTTGGGCGTACTGCGTGCCACCAGGGAGCCACCGGACCACGTTGGTGCTCAGGACCAGATACCCGCCGATGCCGGTGCCGAGCAGAGCGGTGAGCCAGGCCGGCCGGATTTTGAGGATGCGCAGGGCTGCCCAGGTGAGGAGGAAGTACAGGAAGGGCACGAGGTAGGACCACAGGACAGCGAAGCCGAGGCAGCCCCAGCCCGGCGCGTTCCGGCAGTCGCTGGAGTCCACCAACAGCCACGTCGCGAACACAGAACCGGCCACCCCGGCAAGCCCGACCCCGGCAGCCTGTGCCGCACGCTTCACATACCGCGACCGCTTCACAGCCGCCGGTTCGACCGGCGCAGTGTCCATCCTGTCCTCCCCCACCCCGCACCAGAGCGTAGTGGACCGACAGCCACCGTGGCAGCGGGCCGCCTCGTCGCGCGCGACACAGCCAGAGTCCCGGAACCTACAGTGCGCGGTGGGGAGAGGTTCAGTGGCCGCCAGGTACTACCGCGCAGACAGCGAGAACAGCGACCATGCGCGGTTCGCCTCTGTCGCTTACGGCGTGTAGACGGCGTTGCTGCCGTACAGTTCCCTGGTGAACGCGGAGACATCGGCGCTGCGATTGGCGCCGTCGAGGTTGTACGTCAGATAGACGCCGTACCCCTCGCTGACGGTGCGGCGGGCGAGGTCGGCGACCGCGGTCTGCGAGGTCCGGCCGATCTCGACAGCCGCCGGCGACAGCTTCGACTTGGGCAGTGCCATGCCGGGAACCTGCCAGGTGCCGTAGTACGGGTTCCAGGCGTAGTCGAACTTGGACGAGACGTCGACGCCGCCGTAGGAGAGGCGCGACGCGGCCGGGCCGATGTTGTAGAGGCTGATGATCTTGTCCGGCATGTTCGCGCGCAGCGCCGTCACCAGGTGCACGAACGAGCTGTCGTTGGGCTGGCCTGTGCCATTGTTGCCGTATTCGGCGTACTCGTCGTCGAAGTCGATGCCGTCGAGGCCGTACTTGGCCACGGCGTCCGACAGTTTCTTCGCGAACACCGAAGCCGCCTGCTGGGAGGGGAAGTTGGCGAAGCCCGCGCCCTGATGGTTGCCGAGCACCGAGAGGACGACCTTGATGCCCTTCCGCTGCAACGGCCGTATCTCCGTGGCGGCGTTGTCGAGGACGCGCTGCACGTTCTCGTTGAAGTGCAGATACGCCGCCTTCGTACCCGTGTCGTAGTTGATGTTCGCCGCGAAGACCACTGCGACGTCGAAGACGTTGCCGCCGCCGTTGGCGAGGGTGTACTTGCCGACGTTCAGCATGCTGTTGTTGTTCACCTCGACGTACGCCACCGAGGTCGGCCCCTGTTTCGCAGCAGCGGGAGCGGGGGCCGCTGCCGCGCCGGTCGCGGCGGTCCCGCCGAAGGTGAGGGCCGCGACCGCCGAGAGCGCGAACGCGGCCGTCCGTATTCTGCTCCGTACCAGACGTAACATCGTTGACCGGTCTCCCCTCGCATGGGTCGGCGCCCGACTTGTTCGAAAGCGCCGAGTGAGCCGTCCAAGTCTTCCGCTCCGGTAACCGAATCCCGAGAACCGCGCGCGAACTCTTCACGACTCCCACGCAGTCACGCCGCGCCGCGGACAATTGGCTGGACATGCTCGACAGGGCCCTGGCATGTCCAGCCGGACACGTCAGTGGCCTGATCTCCTGGCCACCAGAACGCGAGCTCTCCGCCGACGAGGTAGTCGATCACGCCCTGGCATATCGACCGATCGCCCTGTGACAGCGTCTCCGTGCCGTGAAAACACCGGTCGGGACGACAGATTTGAACCCGCGGCCCCCTGACCCCACCCGCTCAGAGCTTGGTCCACGCCTCCGTCAGCACCCCGCGCAGCACCTGCTCGATCTCGTCGAACACCGACTGGTCGGCGATCAGCGGCGGCGCGAGCTGGACGACCGGGTCACCGCGGTCGTCGGCCCGGCAGTACAGGCCGTTCTCGAACAGCGCCTTGGAGAGGAAGCCGTAGAGGACCCGCTCGGTCTCCTCCTCGTTGAAGGACTCCTTGGTGGCCTTGTCCTTCACCAGCTCGATGCCGTAGAAGAAGCCGTTCCCCCGGACATCGCCGACGATCGGCAGATCGTGCAGCCGCTCCAGGGTGGACCGGAACGCGCCCTCGTTGTCCAGCACATGCTGGTTGAGGCCCTCGCGCTCAAAGATGTCGAGGTTGGCGACGCCGACCGCCGCCGAGACCGGGTGGCCGCCGAAGGTGTAGCCGTGCAGGAAGGTGTTGTCGCCGCGGTAGAAGGGCTCGGCGAGCCGGTCGGAGACGATGCACGCGCCGATCGGGGAGTAGCCCGAGGTCATGCCCTTGGCGCAGGTGATCATGTCCGGGACGTAGCCGAACTTGTCACAGGCGAAGATCGTGCCCAGCCGTCCGAAGGCGCAGATGACCTCGTCCGAGACCAGCAGGACGTCGTACTGGTCGCAGATCTCGCGGACCCGCTGGAAGTACCCGGGCGGCGGCGGGAAGCAGCCGCCCGCGTTCTGCACCGGCTCCAGGAACACCGCGGCCACCGTGTCCGGGCCCTCGAAGAGGATCTGCTGCTCGATCTGGTCGGCGCACCAGCGGCCGAACGCCTCGGGGTCGTCACCGTGGATCGGCGCCCGGTAGATATTGGTGTTGGGCACCTTGTGCGCACCGGGGACCAGCGGCTCGAACGGGGCCTTCAGCGCCGGCAGTCCGGTGATGGACAGGGCGCCCTGGGGGGTGCCGTGGTAGGCGACCGCCCGGGATATCACCTTGTACTTGGTGGGCTTGCCGGTGAGCTTGAAGTACTGCTTGGCCAGCTTCCAGGCGGTCTCGACCGCCTCACCGCCGCCGGTGGTGAAGAAGACCTTGTTGAGGTCGCCGGGGGCGTGGCCGGCGAGCCGCTCGGCGAGCTCGACGGCCTTGGGGTGGGCGTAGCTCCACACCGGGAAGAAGGCGAGCTCCTGGGCCTGCTTGTACGCGGTCTCCGCGAGCTCGACGCGGCCGTGGCCCGCGTTGACCACGAACAGCCCGGCGAGGCCGTCGATGTACCGCTTGCCCTTGTCGTCGTAGATGTACGTGCCCTCACCGCGCACGATCGTGGGCACGGGGGCGTTCTCGTACGACGACATGCGGGTGAAGTGCATCCACAGGTGGTCGTACGCCGTCTTGGAGAGGTCGGCGCTCATTGCTATCTCGTTCCCCAGGTATAGGTCTGCTTCCGGAGCTTGAGGTAGACGAAGCTCTCGGTGGAGCGCACACCGGGCAGCGTGCGGATCCGCTTGTTGATCGTGTCGAGGAGGTGATCGTCGTCCTCGCAAACGATCTCGATGAGGAGATCGAAGGAGCCTGCGGTGACGACCACGTACTCGACCTCGTCCATGACGGTCAGCGCGTCCGCGACCGGGTCGAGGTCACCATCCACGTTGATGCCGACCATCGCCTGGCGCCGGAACCCCACAGTGAGCGGGTCGGTGACGGCGACGATCTGCATCACGCCCTGGTCGAGCAGCTTCTGCACGCGCTGCCGCACGGCCGCCTCGGACAGCCCCACGGCCTTTCCGATGGCGGCGTACGGCCTACGACCGTCCTCCTGGAGCTGCTCGATGATCGCCAGGGATACGGAGTCGAGCGACGGCGTGCCGTTCTTGTCAGGTGTGGCCACGCACCTCACTGTGCACGAGGGTTGGCTGTCCCGCAACCCTCGATCAATGAATTCCGTCGTTCAGGCGCCTCCAGATCACTGATTCCGTTGTTCTGCTGCGGCGGACATATTGAAAGCGTCGCCCAGCGGACTACTGTGGGTGTCTCACCCATCGGACACCTGACAGGGAGGGGTGGCACGTGACCACCGAACTGCGTCGTCTGCGCAACTACATCGACGG
>NZ_JBSFMM010000236.1:0-16868 GCF_053599555.1 Streptomyces sp. NPDC000941 | reverse complement strand
AGCCGACGCGGCATCCCCGAGCATGGCAGAGGCCGTCCCGACCGTGAGCGAGATTCGGCCCCTCCCGCCGTCGGATGCATCGCTCCCGGCCCGGCCCGTCTGATTGCCGACCCTTACGCGCTGCGCGCTAAATCGCGCGCCGCCGCGTCAGTTGTCGTCCTCGTCGATGAGGAAGCCGCGCATGGGGCTCGGCGCCTGCTGCATCGGCTGCGGGGCCTGCGGGCGCACCGGAGCCATCGGCTGGGTCATCGCGGGGGACATCTGCTGCTGGCCACCGTAGGACGGCGCGCCGCCACCCTGGGTGTGGCCGCCCATGGGCTGGTTGCCGCCCATGGTGTGGCCGCCCATCGCGCCCGCTCCGGCCGAGGCCATGGAGCCGGTCATGGACGGGGACGGCGGCAGCGAGGCGGTCGCCGGGGTGCGCGGCGGGGCCAGGGAGTCGTCGGCCTGGTTCTCCAGCTGGCGCAGCTGGCTCTCCAGGTACGACTTCAGCCGCGTGCGGTACTCGCGCTCGAAGCCGCGCAGGTCCTCGACCTTGCGCTCCAGCGTGGCGCGGGCCGACTCCAGCGAGCCCATCGCGACGCGGTGCTTCTCCTGCGCGTCCCGCTCCAGCGCGTCGGCCTTGGCGCGGGCGTCCCGCTCCAGGCCCTCGGCGCGGCTGCGGGCCTCACCGACGATCTTGTTGGCCTCGGAACGGGCTTCGGCGATCGCCTGGTCGGCGGTCTGCTGCGCGAGCGAGAGCACGCGCGCGGCGCTGTCGCCGCCCGGGCCCTGGCCCGGCTGCGGCAGCTGCGGGCCGCCGGGGCCGCCCATCGGACCGCCCATGGGGCCACCGTGGCCCATCGGACCCCCTTGCCCCATCGGGCCCGGTCCGCCCTGACCCATGGGGCCACCCTGACCCATGGGGCCACCCTGGCCCATCGGTCCGCCCTGGCCCATCGGTCCGCCCGGACCCATCGGGCCACCCTGACCCATGGGACCGCCCTGCATCGGACCCGGTCCGCCCTGGCCCATGGGGCCTGCCGGCAGCTGCGGGGCACCGCCCGGAAGTTGGGGCGGGCCACCCATCTGCTGCTGGCCGGGCGGCACGGGCTGCGGTCCGGATATGGCGGCGGGCACAGGGGCGCCGGGCCGCTCCTGCTGTTCCGGCGGTTTACGCATGTTCTGCTGCTGACTCTGCGCGGCGGCACGGGTCGCGGCGGCCAGCTTGGCGCGCAGATCCTCGTTCTCCCGCAGCAGCCGGGTCAGTTCGGCTTCGACCTCATCGAGGAAGGCATCGACCTCGTCCTCGTCATAGCCTTCTCGGAGGCGGACGGTCGTGAACTGCTTGTTCCGCACGTCCTCGGGGGTCAACGGCATCTCTAACTCACCTCAACGTAGTCGTCGGCAATCGGCAAGACCGTATCGTTCACACGCTGCTCGCAAAATTGCGGACGACGGTGATCAAGATCCAGACGATGATCATCAGAACGAAGAAGGACAGGTCGAGCGCCACACCCCCGAGACGCAACGGCGGGATGAACCGCCGCAAGAGCTTCAGCGGCGGATCGGTGACAGTGTAGGCGGCCTCCAGGATGACCACCATCGCCTTGCCGGGTTGCCACGAGCGGGCGAACTGGAAGACGTAGTCCATCACCAGCCGGAAGATCAGCACGATCAGGAAGCAATACAGCGCGATGTAGATCACCTGCAGTGCGATGCCCATCCCGCTGTGTCCCTCTCCCCTTGCGTGCTCGGCCGTACGGCCTGTTGATGACTCGGTGTTGCCGTGTTGCGTCTCAGCTTTGGTTGAAGAACCCGCCCTCTGCGATACGGGCCTTGTCCTCCGCCGTGACATCGACGTTAGCAGGAGACAACAGAAACACCTTCTGAGTCACCCGCTCAATGCTCCCATGGAGGCCGAACACGAGTCCGGCCGCAAAGTCGACAAGTCGCTTTGCGTCCGTGTCGTCCATCTCCGTGAGGTTCATGATCACCGGGGTGCCCTCACGGAAGTGTTCCCCGATAGTACGGGCCTCGTTGTAGGTCCTGGGGTGCAGCGTCGTGATGCGGTACGGCTCTCGCTCGGACACGACCTTGGGCATGATCACCGGCGCGTTCTTCTCCAAGTTCTGACGTTCAGGTGTGATGGATGCCACGGGGGCGATTCGCGCGGGTCGCCCGGTTTCCGGTACGAGCGGGGCGGGTTCACGCTGCGCCGGGGGATGGACGACTCGTACGGATTCGCCCCTCTCCGACCGCGGCTCGGTTTCCGTCACCTGATGCCTGCGACGATCCCGCTCGGGCTCCGGCTCGGGCTCGAACTCGTCGTCGGGGTCGAATCCCCGGCCGTCGTACCCATCGTCCTCCACGAGGCCGAGGTAGACCGCCATCTTGCGCATAGCGCCGGCCATTCTCTGCGTCCTCCGCTCTGTGGTGGATCGGCTCCGCCACCGGATGCCTTGGATCCACGTGGCCTGCCCACCTTTTGGCGGGAATGACCATATTTTGTGCTGTGGTCCGACTTCTTCGCGACGTTACCGGAGCCTGGGTCGGACTCCGAGCACCGCCGTGCCGACGCGCACATGTGTCGCCCCGGCAGCCACCGCGTCCTCGAGATCCGAGCTCATCCCCGCCGAGACCATGTTCGCAGCAGGATGGGCCGCGCGCAGGCTGGATGAGATTTCCATCAGCCGATCGAAGGCGGCCCGCGGCCGCCCCGCATACGGTCCGGCCAGCGGAGCGACCGTCATCAGACCGTCCAGCCGCAGCCCTTGAGCCTCGACCACCGCGTCGCCAAGAGCCTCCACCCCGTCCGGCGCGACACCTCCCCGTTCTCCCTGTTGACCCGACTCCGCGTCGAGCGCCACCTGAATCAGACAGCCCAGTTCACGGCCGGCTCCCACCGCCGCGCGCGACAGCGCGTCAACCAGCCGCTTGCGATCGACGGATTGCACCATATCGGCGTAACTAGCCACCGATCGCACCTTATTGGTCTGCAATTGACCAACAAAGTGCCAAATAAGCGGAAGATCGGCACATTCGGCAGCTTTGGGAGCGGCGTCCTGATCGCGATTCTCCGCCACGTGATGAACGCCGAGTTCCGCGAGAAGCCGGACATCGCTCGCCGGGTAGGTCTTGGTCACCACAATCAACGTGACTTCTTCACGTTTGCGGTCGGCAGCCGCACAAGCCGCGGAGATACGTTCCTCCACGCGAGCAAGATTTTCGGCCAGTTCCGTTCTGCGATCCGTCACAGCTCAGCCGCCCAACCAGACATAGCTCGCGAGCCGCCCCGTGGTGCGCTCGCGCCGGTACGAGAAGTGGTCCGTCGATTCCAGCGTGCAGATGTGGGAGTGGTCTTCCATCTTCACGCCCGCGTGGGCGAGCTGGGAGCGCACGCCGGCGGTCACATCCACCGCCGCGGTGCCCCAACTGGTCTCGGCCCACGCCGCGGGCACGGTCTTCGCGACCTCGGCGCGCATCTCTTCGGGGACCTCGTAGCAGCGACCGCAGACCGAGGGGCCCGTACGGGCGAGGATCCGGGCGGGGTCCGCGCCCAGTTCGGTCATCGCCCACACCACCGCGGGCACGACCCCGGCGACCAGGCCCGGCCGCCCGGCGTGCGCGGCCCCGGCGACCCCGGCCACCGGATCGGCCAGCAGCACCGGGGTGCAGTCGGCGGTGAGGACGGCGAGGGCGAGCCCGCGACGGGCCGTCACCACCGCGTCGACCGCCGGGACCTCGCGGTCTCCCCACGGTCCGTCGACCACGGCCACGTCCCGGCCGTGCACCTGGTTCATCCAGACGACCTCGGCCGGGTCCAGGCCCAGCGCCTTGGCCGCCAGTTCGCGGTTGGTCCGTACGGCCGCGGAGTCGTCGCCGACCGCGCCGCCGAGGTTGAGCTCGTCATACGGAGCGGCGCTCACTCCGCCCCACCGGTCGGTGAAGGCGAAGTGCGCGCCGCTCGCGTCGTGCTGTTGCGCTATCACTTCTGGATCGCTTCAGGATCGCCGTGGAGCCATGTCGGCACGACTCACTTGAGGAAGTCCGGCACGTCCAGCTCCTCGGCCTGGCTGTCCTGGTACGGACGGGCCGGCGGGACCTGGGGGGCGGAGATCGGGGCGGGCGGCGGGACCTCGGCGACGGGGGTCGGCTCGGGCCTGGACTCCTCCTCGCGCGGGGTGACGCTGCCGAGCCCGCCGAACGACGGCCGGCTGCCGGTGTCGGAGGACGACCGGCCGGTGCCGGCGCCGACCGGGCCGAGGCCCTCGTCGCGGCTGCCGCCGCCGTAGGAGCCGAGCACCTTGTCGCGGTTCTTGGCCGGCGGCTGACCGCCGTCGAAGCCGGCCGCGATCACGGTGACCCGGACCTCGTCGCCGAGCGCGTCGTCGATCACCGCGCCGAAGATGATGTTGGCCTCGGGGTGCGCGGCCTCGCTCACCAGCTGGGCGGCCTCGTTGATCTCGAACAGGCCGAGGTCGGAGCCGCCGGAGATGGAGAGCAGCACACCGCGCGCACCGTCGATGGAGGCCTCCAGCAGCGGCGAGGAGATCGCCATCTCGGCGGCGGCCACCGCGCGGTCGTCGCCGCGGGCCGAGCCGATACCCATGAGCGCCGAGCCCGCCTCGGACATCACGGACTTGACGTCCGCGAAGTCGAGGTTGATCAGGCCCGGGGTGGTGATCAGGTCGGTGATGCCCTGGACGCCCGACAGCAGCACCTGGTCCGCGGACTTGAACGCGTCGAGCACGCTCACCTGGCGGTCCGAAATGGACAGCAGCCGGTCGTTCGGAATCACGATGAGGGTGTCGACCTCGTCGCGCAGCCCCGCGATGCCGTCCTCGGCCTGATTGGCGCGGCGGCGGCCCTCGAAGGTGAACGGGCGGGTGACCACACCGATCGTCAGTGCGCCCAGCGTACGGGCGATGTTGGCGACGACGGGCGCGCCGCCGGTGCCGGTGCCGCCGCCCTCGCCCGCGGTGACGAAGACCATGTCGGCCCCCTTGAGGACCTCCTCGATCTCCTCGCGGTGGTCCTCGGCGGCCTTCCGGCCGACATCGGGATTGGCGCCGGCGCCGAGGCCGCGGGTGAGCTCACGGCCGACGTCGAGTTTGACGTCCGCGTCACTCATCAGCAGGGCCTGCGCATCGGTGTTGATCGCGATGAACTCGACGCCCTTGAGCCCGACCTCGATCATCCGGTTGATGGCATTCACGCCACCGCCGCCGATGCCGACGACCTTGATGACTGCGAGGTAGTTCTGCGGTGCTGCCACGTCGAAGGCCTCTCGCCTCGAGTTACGTGTCGTCACCCCGCCGTTGCCGCGGTGCGCCGACTGATGCCGAATGGGACGGTTCCGATCGCCGACCCCAACCCTAACGCTGAAGTTTAGGGTTACCAGTGCCTATGTTTCCCGGAGTCTTCGGAACAGGACACTAAGTCGACAAGTGGCGCGCGTTCAACGAACACGCCGAACCTCCCGTTTTTCTTTTCACCCTATGTGATCACCCAGCCGACTAGCCAACCAGGGTCCTGGCCTGCCGCGATATACGTCAACTATGCGTCACCGCGGGGGCGGTCGGCGCACTGACGTCGTAGCGCTCCGCGTCCGGTACGGCCTTCATAAGCGCGGTGAGGGTCTTCGCCTTCGCCGCCCCGCGTTCGGAGCTGCCCCATACGACCGTGCGGCCGCGGGTCAGTCCCAGCGCGATCGAGTCATAGGAGCGGACCCGGACGGAAAGAGTGTCCGCCCGGACCTTCTCGGGCAGTTGGGCGATCACGGCGACCGCCTCGCGGCGCAGCCTGGTCGCGCCGAAATGGCGGGAACTCGGCGACCGGTCCGCCTCCACTTGCAGCAGTGGAACGCCCTTCGGCGCCTGCGGAACGGTCGCGAACAGCACGCCTTCCTCGTCCACTTCGAGGAACTTGCCGGCTTTCTCGACAATCGCCTCGGGCCTGCGCTCGGTCACCCGTACGGCGATGGTGTCCGGCCAGGACCGCGAGACATCCACCTCCGCTATCCGTGACAGCCGCGCCCGCAGCCTGTGCTCGACGGAGTCGGTGTCCACCGCCGCCAGCGGCTCGTTCAGCGGGACGGCCGCGGCCTCCCGCACCTCGCCCGGGGTGAGGGCGGCCGTGCCGCTGACGGCCACCTGCTCGACCCGCAGCCAGCTCGACCCGTACAGCAGCCAGGTGACGCCGGAGCCGACGAGCGCCGTCGCCACCCCCGTCACCAGCAGCGTGCGGCGGCGGGGCAGCCGGAGGCGGCGGCGCGCCTTGAGGGCGGGCGGGGGTGGGCCGGGCGGCGGCGTCCTGCGGGCACCGCCCTTGGCGGTCGTCGCTCCGGCCACGCTTGCCCACCTTCTTTCTTCCGGTCCGGAGGGGTCCTTGAGGTCGCCCTCCGGACCGGCCCGGCCTCACATCTGGCGGCGCGCCGCGATTGCCTCGTACACCATGCCGACCAGCAGCTCGTCGGCGTCCCGGCGGCCGAACTCGGCGGCGCGCCGGGACATGTCGTACAGCCGGTGCGGGTCGCCGAGCACGGGGAGCACATTGGCCTGCACCCACTCGGGGGTCAGCTCCGCGTCGTCGACCAGCAGCCCGCCGCCGGCCTTGACCAACGGCTGGGCGTTGAGCCGCTGCTCGCCGTTGCCGATGGGCAGCGGGACGTAGGCGGCCGGCAGCCCCACGGCGGACAGCTCGGCGACGGTCATCGCGCCCGCGCGGCAGAGCATCATGTCCGCCGCGGCGTACGCGAGGTCCATCCGGTCCACATACGGTACCGGTACATAGGGCGGCATACCGGGCATGTTGTCCACGCGCGGCAGTTCGTTTTTCGGTCCGACCGCGTGCAGGATCTGGATTCCGGCCCGCTGCAGGAACGGGGCGACCGCCTGGACCACCTCGTTCAGCCGGCGCGCACCCTGCGAGCCGCCGGAGACCAGCAGCGTCGGCAGGTTCTGGTCGAGGCCGAAGGCGGCGCGCGCCTCGGGGCGGACCGCCGCCCGGTCGAGGGTGGCGATGGTGCGGCGCAGCGGGATGCCGATGTAGCGGGCGCTGCGCAGCTTGCTGTCCGGGGTGGAGACCGCGACGAACTTGGCGTAGCGGGAGCCGATCTTGTTGGCGAGGCCCGGCCGGGCGTTGGCCTCGTGGACGATGATGGGCACCCCACGCCGCTTGGCCGCCAGATAGCCCGGCAGCGCCACATAGCCGCCGAAGCCGACCACACAGTCGGCCTTGGTCCGCTCCAGGATCTGCTCTGCGGCCTTGATCGTGCCGCGCAGCCGCCCGGGGACGGTGATCAGCTCGGGGGTGGGCTTACGCGGCAGCGGTACGGCGGGGATCAGCCCCAGTTCGTAACCCCGCTCGGGCACGAGCCGGGTCTCGAGCCCCCGCTCCGTCCCGAGCGCCGTGATCCCCACGGTCGGATCCTGCCTGCGCAGGGCGTCCGCGAGGGCGAGCGCGGGCTCGATGTGGCCGGCGGTCCCCCCACCGGCGAGTACGACATGCACCGAAATTCACCGCTCTCTGGACGGCCGCTTCTTGACGCGCCGTCTCATCGTCTTCCGTCTCACCCGAGCCAGCTTCTTCCACAAAGCAGGCTGCCGCGTCGCCAGTGCCGCCCGCGCGCTCGGCTCAGCCCGTGCGAAGGCGATCAGCAGGCCGATCGCGAACATGGTCGGCAGCAGCGCGGACCCTCCGTAGGAGAACAGCGGGAGCGGGACCCCGGCGATCGGCAGCAGACCGAGCACCGCGCCGATATTGACCACGGCCTGGGCCGTGATCCAGGTGGTCACGCCTCCCGCGGCATACCTCACGAAGTGGTCCTCCGTGCGTCCGGCCACGCGGATACCCGCATAGCCTAGAGCCGCGAAGAGTACGAGCACCGACAGCGTCCCCGCGAGGCCGAGTTCCTCCCCGGTAATGGCGAAGATGAAGTCGGTGTGCGGTTCGGGTAGTTCGCCCCATTTTTCCATACTTGCGCCCAGTCCGGAACCGAACCAGCCGCCATTGGCCAGGGCGTAGATCCCGTGCACCGCCTGCCAGCACTGATCATTGTGGCCCGGCTCGGTGGCCCCGATACAGGCGAGCCTGGACATCCGGTTGGCGCTGGTCTTGATCAGCAGCGCTCCGATCGCCACGGCGAACGCGAGCACCCCGGCAAAGAGCCGGGTGGGGGCGCCGGCCAGCCACAGCAGGCCGAAGAGGATGGCGGTGAGGATGATCGCGGTGCCCATGTCCCCGCCCAGCATGATCAGGCCGAGCAGCATGCCCGCCGCGGGCACCAGCGGGACCAGCAGGTGCTTCCACTGGTTCAGCAGCCGCTTGTCCTGCTTGCGGGCCAGCAGATCGGCCCCCCACAGCACCAGCGCGAGCTTGCCGAATTCCGAAGGCTGCAGCAGGAACGGGCCGCCGAAGGAGATCCAGTTCTGGTTGCCGTTGACCGCCACCCCTATCCCCGGCACCTGGACCAGGCACATCAGGAAGACCGACCCCGCCAGGAGCGGATAGGCGAAGGCGCGGTGCAGTTTGATGGGCATGCGCACGGCGAGCAGCAGCAGTACGCCGCCCAGCGCGGCGGCGAACAGCTGCTTACGGAAGAAGTAGGAGGGGGCCAGGCCCGACTGCAGCGCCTTGATCTGGGAGGCGGAGTAGACCATCACCAGGCCGAGCACGATGATCAGCAGGCCGCCGCCCATGATCAGGTAGTACGCGGTCAGCGGCCGGTCCCAGGCCTTTCTGAGCCGCGTCTGCGCTCGGCGCAGCGCGGCCGGCACGCTTCCGCGGGTGGGGCGGCGGGGTGTGCGGGGGGTGCCCGGACCGCGCTCGGGTCGGGCGAAGCGCAGGGCCCGCTCGCGCGCGGCCGTCCGCTCCCGCGGGGCCGCCGCCTTACTCTCGGCCGTCCCTTCGCGCCCCGCCACGCGCTTACGCCCCGCCGCGCCCTCACGCGCGGCGCCGCTCTGACGCGCCGCGCCGCCCTGGCGCCCGGCCGCCCGCTCCGGCGTGGCCGCCCGCTCCCGGGCGCCCGCGCGCTCCCGCGAGCCGGCCTGCGCCCGCGGGGGCGTACGGTCCCGCGGGGTCGCCTGTGCCCGCGGGGTCGCCCGGTCCCGGGAAGCCGCCCGGTCCCGTGGCGCGCCGCGGCCGGTGCCCGGGCGGCCGGGCTTCCAGGGTCGCGGCGCGGCGGGCTGGTCAGCCGTCATGTCGTATCCCCTCCAAGGTCCCCGCGCGAGCGGTCCGCGCGGGGGACCGGCGGGCTACTGATCGTCCGGGACCCGGCCGGAGGCCAGATCGTGAACCGCCGCGGCGAAGGCGTCGCCCCGCTTGTTGTAGTTGACGAACATGTCCATCGAGGCGCAGGCCGGAGCCAACAGGACCGTATCGCCCGGCCGGGAGAGCCGGGCCGCTTCCCGGACAGCCGCCGCCATCGCCCCAGTGTCGGTCCGGTCGAGGTCCACGACCGGGACATCTGCCGCGTGTCGCGTGAGCGCTTCGCCGATCAGGGCGCGGTCCTGGCCGATCAGCACGACCCCGCGCAGCCGCTTCGCGGAGGCGACCACCAGCTCGTCGAAAGTGGCGCCCTTGGCCAGGCCGCCCGCGATCCACACGATGTGCTCGAAGCTGTCCAACGACGCCTGGGCCGCGTGGGTGTTGGTGGCCTTGGAGTCGTCCACGTACGCCACCCCGGCCACATCCGCGACATGCTCGACGCGGTGCGGATCGGGCCTGAAGGCGCGCAGCCCGTCCCGTACGGCGGTGGGCGGGACGCCGAAGGCGCGGGCCAGGGCGGCCGCCGCGAGGGCGTTGGCGATGTTGTGCGGGGCCGGCGGGTTCACATCGGAGACCTCGGCGAGCTCCTGCGCCTGCTTCTGCCGGTTCGCCACGAAGGCCCGGTCCACCAGGATGTTCTCGACGACGCCGAACTGGGACGGGCCGGGCGTGCCGAGGGTGAAGCCGATCGCCCGGCAGCCCTCCTCGACATCGGCCGCGCGCACCAGGTCCTCGGTGGCCGGGTCGGCGGCGTTGTAGACGCAGGCGACCTGGTTGCCCTCGTAGATACGGCCCTTGTCGGCCGCGTACGCCGCCATCGAGCCGTGCCAGTCGAGGTGGTCGGGCGCGAGGTTGAGCACGGCGCCGGAGTGGGCGCGCAGCGACGGCGCCCAGTGCAGCTGGTAGCTGGAGAGCTCGACGGCCAGTACGTCGTACGGCTCGTCGCCGAGCACCACGTCCAGCAGCGAGACGCCGATGTTGCCGACGGCGGCGGTGCGCAGCCCGGCCGCCTCCAGGACGGCGGCCAGCATGCGCACGGTGGTGGTCTTGCCGTTGGTGCCGGTGACCGCGAGCCACGGCGGCGCGTCGGCCTTCCTGAGCCGCCACGCCAGCTCCACATCGCCCCACACCGGCACGCCGGCCTCGGCGGCCGCCAGGAACAGCGGGCTGCTCGGCTTCCAGCCGGGCGTGGTGACGATCAGCTCCGTGCCCTGGGGCAATGTGTCCCCGTCGCCGAGCCGGACCGTGACGCCGCCCAGCGCCTCCAGTTCGGCCGCCTCGGCGCGCTGCCGCTCGCCGTCGACGCCGTTGACGACGGTCACCGTGGCCCCGAGGCCCCGCAGCGCACGCGCCGCGGGGACCCCGGAGACGCCGAGTCCGGCGACGGTGACATGCCGCCCGGCGAGGTCGGAGACGTCCAGTGTCACTGGGCTCGCCATCCCCCGTAGAAGAGGCCGAGTCCGACGATCACGCACATGCCCTGGATGATCCAGAACCGGACCACCACAAGGACCTCGCTCCACCCCTTGAGTTCGAAGTGGTGCTGTAGTGGCGCCATCCTGAACACGCGCCGCCCGGTGAGCCGGAAGGAGCCGACCTGGATGACCACGGACATGGTGATCAGGACGAACAGACCGCCGAGGATGGCCATCAGCAGCTCGGTGCGGGAGCAGATGGCCAGGCCGGCGAGCGCGCCGCCGAGCGCGAGGGAGCCGGTGTCACCCATGAAGATCTTCGCGGGCGAGGTGTTCCACCACAGGAAGCCGAAGCAGGCGCCCATCAGCGCGGAGGCGACGACCGCGAGGTCGAGCGGGTCGCGGACCTCGAAACAGGACGAGGGATTGGTGAGGGTCTGCGCGTTGGCGCAGGACTCCTGGTACTGCCAGACGCCGATGAAGGTGTAGGCGCCGAAGACCATCACGGAGGCGCCGGTGGCCAGGCCGTCGAGGCCGTCGGTGAGGTTCACGCCGTTCGACATCGCCAGGATCATGAACAGCGCCCAGATCGCGAAGATCACCGGGCCGAAGGACCAGCCGAAGTCCTGGACGAAGGAGAGCCGGTCGGAGGCGGGCGTCTGCTGCCGGGAGTCGGCGAAGTTCAGCGAGAGGATCGCGAAGGCGACACCGACGATCAGCTGACCGAGCATCTTGGCCTTGGCGCGCAGGCCCAGGCTCCGCTGCTTGACGATCTTGATGTAGTCGTCCAGGAAGCCGACCAGGCCCATCCCGGCGAACAGGAAGAGCACCAGCACACCGGAGAAGGTGGGCTCGCTGCCGGTGATCACCTTCGTCAGGGCGTAGGCGATCAGCGTGGCCAGGATGAAGGAGATACCGCCCATGGTGGGCGTGCCCTTCTTGCTGCCGTGGCTGCGCGGGCCGTCGTCCCGGATGAACTGGCCGTAGCCCTTGCGCGCCAGCAGCTTGATCAGCAGCGGGGTGCCGATCAGGGTCAGAAAGAGCCCGATGGCTCCCGAGAAGAGGATCTGCCTCATGCCACCCATCAGCGGACGACCTCACCCTCGCCCTCGAGCAACGCCTGCGCGACCCGCTCCAGCCCCACCGACCTGGATGCCTTCACCAACACGACGTCCCCCGGTCGCAGCTCGCTGCGCAACAGATCGACCGCCGCCCGCACGTCGGACACGTGCACCGACTCCTCACCCCACGAACCCTCGTTCTTGGCGCCCATGTCGAGCCATGCGGCCTCCTGGCCGCCGACCGCCACGAGCTTGCTGACGTTGAGCCTGACGGCCAGCCGCCCGACCGCGTCGTGCTCGGCCAGTGACTCCTCGCCGAGCTCGGCCATCGGGCCCAGCACCGCCCACGTGCGCCCCCCTTCCGCCTGGCCGGCCACGCCCATCGCGACCAGCGCGCGGAGCGCGGCTCGCATGGACTCGGGGTTCGCGTTGTAGGCGTCGTTGACGACCGTCACGCCGTCCCGGCGCTCGGTGACCTCCATCCGCCAGCGGGAGAGCTGTCCCGCCTCGGAGAGCGCCACGGCGATCTCGTCGACGGACATGCCCAACTCATGGGCGACGGCGGCCGCGGCAAGCGCGTTCGACACGTGGTGCTCACCGTACAGGCGCATGGTCACTTCGCTGCACCCGGTAGGGGTGTGAAGAGTGAAGGACGGCCGACCGCCGTCGGCGAGCCGGACATTCTCGGCACGTACGTCGGCGTCGGCGGCCTCGCCGAACAGCACCGTGCGGGCCTTGGTGCGGTTCGCCATGGCGCGTACGAGCGGGTCGTCGGCGTTGAGCAGTGCGACGCCGCCCTCCGCGGCGGCGGGCAGGGCCTCGACGAGCTCGCCCTTGGCCTCGGCGATCGCCTCGCGGCCGCCGAACTCGCCGATGTGGGCGGTGCCGACGTTGAGGACCAGGCCGAGCCGGGGCGGGGTGAGGTCGGTCAGGTACCGGATATGACCCTTGCCCCGGGCGCCCATCTCCAGCACCAGGTGCCGGGTCGCCTCATCGGCGCTCATCGCGGTCAGCGGCAGGCCGATCTCGTTGTTGAGCGAGCCCGGCGTCCACACGGTGGGGCCGTGCCGCCGCAGCAGCTGCGCGATCAGGTCCTTGGTGCTGGTCTTGCCCGCCGAGCCGGTGAGCGCGACCACGGTGGCGTCCAGGCGCTGCACGACGGCGCGGGCCAGCGCCCCCAGGGCGGCCTGGACGTCGGGCACGACGATGGACGGTACGGGCGCGGCGTCCGCGGCGGCGGCCTGGACGGGCCGGGCGGCCAGCACCGCCACCGCGCCCTCCTCGACCGCGCGGGCCGCGAAGTCGTGCCCGTCCACGCGTTCGCCGGGGAGCGCCGCGAAGAGGCCGCCCGGGCGCACCTCGCGGGAGTCGATCACGACCGGGCCGGTGACCTTCAGGTCAGTGTCCGGTATGTCGTGCGGCTGCCCGCCGACGATGCCGATGATCTCGGCGAGGGACAGGGCGATCACTGATCACCTCCGGCCGTACGGGGAAGCTGCCGTGAGGGGGCTGGTGCGCACATGGCGGTCTGTCATCCCTGGTTGTCTTGGCGTTTGATGGCGAGCTCGATGGCTTCGCGCAGTACCTGGCGGTCGTCGAAGGGGCGGACCACCCCGGCGATGTCCTGGCCCAGCTCATGGCCCTTGCCCGCAACCAGCACGGTGTCGCCGGGCTCGGCGCGGGCGACGGCGGCGGCGATGGCCTGCGCCCGGTCGGCGAAGACCAGCACATCGCCGCGTTCGTGAGCGGGCACCTCGGCGGCGCCCGCGAGCATGGTGGCCAGGATCGCCAGCGGGTCCTCGGAGCGGGGGTTGTCGGAGGTCAGCACGGCGGTGTCGGCGTAACGGGCGACGGCTGCGCCCATAGGGCCGCGTTTTTGCTGGTCCCGGTCGCCGCCGCAGCCGAGGACGGCGTGCAGCCTGCCCTCGGTGACCTTGCGCAGGGCGCGCAGGACCGACTCGACGGCGTCCGTCTTGTGTGCGTAGTCCACAACAGCGAGATACGGCTGTCCGGCGTCCACGCGCTCAAGCCGGCCGGGCACGCCCGGGACGGCCGCGACACCGTCGGCGGCGGTCTGCGGGTCGATCCCGGCGACGGCGAGCGACACGACGGCGGCGAGCGTGTTGGCGACGTTGAAGGCGCCCGGGAGGGGCGCGGCGGCGGTCACGGACTCGCCGTTCGGGCCGATGATGGTGAACTCGGAGCCGAGCGGGCCCACGGTCACGTCGGCCGCGCGCCAGTGGGCGTCGGGGTGGCCCTCGGCGGAGAAGGTGGTCACCGGGACCTCGGAGAGGTCCACCAGGCGCTTGCCGTACTCGTCGTCCAGGTTGATCACCGCGGCGCGGCTGCGCGCCTTGGTGAACAGCTGGGCCTTCGCCTGGAAGTAGTCCTCCATATCGGAGTGGAACTCCATGTGCTCCGGGCTGAGGTTGTTGAAGACGGCAACGTCGAAGACGCAGCCGTCGACCCGGCCGAGAACGAGGGCGTGGCTGGAGACCTCCATGGCCAGCGCGCCGACCCCGCGCTCGCGCATCACCGCGAAGAGGGCCTGCAGATCGGTGGCCTCGGGGGTGGTGCGCTCGGATTTGATCCGCTCGTCGCCGATCCGCGACTCGACGGTGCCGATAAGGCCGGTGAGCGAGCCGTCGCCCTTGGCGGCGGCCGCCCTCAGCCCGCCCTCGACGAGGTACGCGGTCGTGGTCTTGCCCGAGGTGCCGGTGATGCCGATCTGGAGCAGGTCCCGGCCCGGCTCGCCGTAGATCGTGGCGGCCAGCGCGCCCATCCGGCCGCGCGGGTTCTCGACGGCCAGGACCGGCAGCCCGGTGGCCGCCGCGCGGTCGGCGCCGCCCGGGTCGGTGAGCACGGCGACCGCGCCGAGGTCGGCGGCCTGGGCGGCGAAGTCCGCGCCGTGCAGGCGGGCGCCGGGCAGGGCCGCGTAGACGTCACCGGGGCGTACGGCCCGCGAGTCGTGGGTGATACCCGTGACGGCCGCCTCCTCGGGGGCCTTGGGGGCGTCGGGCGCCTTGGGGACGTCGATGCCCAGCTGATCGGCCAGCTCCCGGAGCGGGATCGCGCGGACCTGCAGAGGTCGGGGCGCTCCCGGGTAGCTCGACGGGCCGCCCTTGGGGGAGAGCTGCGAGGGCTGGGAGGTTTGAGACTGATCAGCTTGGGGCACGGCGTGAGACTACCCGCCGCACCCGCTCCCCCGCGAAATGAGGGGGGTTTGCGCGCGGAACCGGAGTGATCAGTGTCACGGCTTGACCGTCACCCGCCGGGGCTGTAGCTGACCGGCAGCCGCGCCGCCCGCTTTCCGGACGGGGCGACCTGCAGCGTCTTCAGCGAGAACTCCATGACCTGCTTGAAGACCGGACCGCAGACCTGGCCGCCGAAGTAGCTGCCCTTGGTCGGGTTCTGGACGGCGCAGTACACCGTCACCCGGGGCTGGTCGGCGGGCGCGAAGCCCGCGAACGAGGCGGTGTAGCCGTGGTAGCGGCCGGTCTTGGGGTCCACCCGGTTGGACGTGCCGGTCTTGCCCGCGACGCGGTAGCCGGGGATCTTCGCCTTGGTCCCGGTGCCCTGCTGGTCGTCGATGACGGATTCGAGCATCGAGGTGAGCGTCTTCGCGGTCTTCTCGCTCACCACCCGGGTTCGCTTGGGGTGCGGCGCGGCCGAGAAGCGGTCTCCGGAGCCCTGGGTGCCGCGCACCAGGGACGGCTGGATGCGTTCGCCGCCGCCTGCGATGGTGGAGTAGACGGAGGCCGCCTGTACGGCGTTGAGCGAGAGCCCCTGGCCGAAGGGGATCGTGTACTGCTGTGAGGCGCTCCAGTCCTCCGGCTTGGCCAGGATGCCCCGGGTCTCGCCGGGGAAGCCGAGCCCGGTGTAGCTGCCGATCCCGAACTTCCGCAGATAGGAATAGAGAATCCGGTCGGCCTGCTTCTGGTTCTTCCCCAGCTGCTCGGTGGCGAGGATCGTGCCGATGTTGCTGGACTTGGCGAGCACCCCGTTGAGGGTGAGGTACCAGGTGGGGTGGTCGATGTCGTCCGCGAAGGCGCGGTCCGCGCGCGGCAGCCGGTTGGGGACCACCACATGGGTGTCCCAGGTGGCGGCGCCCTCCTCCAGGACGGCGGCCATCGACATCAGCTTGCTGACGCTGCCCGGTTCGTACGCGTCCGAGAGCGCGGCGTTGCCCAGGGCGTCGGCGTTCGCGCCGGAGATGTCGTTCGGGTCGAACCCCGGGGCGTTGGCCAGGGCCAGGATCTCGCCGGTGCGGGTGTCCTGGACGACCACATAGCCGCTGTCCGCCTTGGACGCCTTCACCTGCTCGCTGATGGCGTTCTGCGCGGCCCACTGGATGTCGCGGTCGATCGTCAGCTCGACATCGCTGCCGGGCACCGCGGGCTGCTCCTTGACATCTCCGGTGGGCACCTGACGGCCGCCGGACTGAGCGTAGACCCGCTTTCCGTCCTTGCCCGCGAGCTGCTTGTTCAGCTCCCGCTCGACGCCGGCCGCGCCGTGCCCCTCCGCGTCCACGAAGCCGAGCACTCCGGCGGCGAGATTCCCGTTCGGGTAGACCCGTTTGCTGTGCGCCTCGCGGTTGACCCCGGCCAGGACGTTCACGCCCTTGCCCTTGGCCGCCGCGCCGTCCAGCGCGTTCTTCAGGTCCTTGATCTGCTTCCACACCTGCGGGGACTGCTGGCGGGCCAGCACCACGTACTGCGACTTCGGATTGGCGGTGAGCTTCCGCTCCAGCTCCGTCTGCTCCGCGCCGAGGATCGGCGCGAGCAGCGCGGCGGCCTGGCGCGGAGCGTCGTCGATCTTGGCCGTCTTGGGGGTGAGGAGGTCGGGGGCGGCGGTGATGTCGTACGCGTCCACGGTGGTGGCCAGGTCGACGCCGTGGCGGTCGGTGATCGAGCCGCGCTCGGCGGCCAGCGTGACCGGGATGTAGCGGTTCACATTGGCCTTCGCCGCGTACGCACCGGCGTCGACGGCCTGCACCTGGAGCAGCCGTACGACGAAGACCAGCATGATCAGGGTGAGGCCGAGGCTGATCAGCCGCAGCCGGGGACGCGGACTGCCCAGCCGCAGCGGCGGGGCGGCGCTCCCGGCGCTCCCGGCGCTCCCCGGGCGGGCGGGCCCGCCGGGC
>NZ_JBSFMM010000235.1:0-17000 GCF_053599555.1 Streptomyces sp. NPDC000941 | reverse complement strand
ACCACCGCGGCCTGGACCACTCCGGCGCAGGCCATCAACGCGGCCTCCACCTCACCCGGCTCGATACGGAAACCCCGCACCTTCACCTGATCATCAGCACGACCCACATACTCCAACACCCCATCGGCCGACCACCGCGCCAGATCCCCCGTCCGGTACATCCGCCCACCCGCAGGCCCCCACGGACACGCCACAAAACGCTCCGCGGACAGCCCGGCCCGCCCCAGATACCCCCGAGCCAGGCCGACCCCGGTCGCGTACAGCTCGCCGGTCTCGCCCTTCGCGACCGGCTGGAGATCGGCGTCGAGGATCAGCACATGCTTGTTGGCGATCGGACGTCCAATGGGGAGCGAGGACGCCTGTGCGTCCTCCGGGGCCACCACATGGCAGGTGGTGAAGCCCATGCTCTCGGCCGGGCCGTAGCCGTTGACGATGCGCAGTCCCGGATAGCTGCGGCCGATCTTGGTGACGTGTGCCACGGATGCCGCCTCGCCGCCGGTGAAGGCGATCCGTACGCCGTCGTACGCCTGCGGGTACTCGTCGACGAGGAAGTTGAAGAGGCTCGCGGACAGCTGGAGCATGGTGATCCCGTGTTCGGCCACGGCATCGGCGATGAGTGCGGGTTCCGCATCGGAGCTGGGCAGCAGGACACAGCGGGCGCCGAAGAGAAGCGCGCCCCACAGTTCGAGGGCGAAGGCGTCCCAGGAGATGGACGAACACTGGAGGAACACCTGCTCGGGGCCGAAGTCCGCATAGTCCTGGCCGAGGTAGGTGCCGACGAGCGCCTGGTGCGAGGAGGCGATTGCCTTCGGGGTGCCGGTCGACCCCGAGGTGAACATCACGCAGGCCACGTGTTCGGCCGACGCGGTTCGGCCCAGGTCTCCGTCCGGCTGCGTGTCGAGTGCTGCCCGTACACCGGGGAGGTCGACCAGGACGACCTCAGGTCCCGCAGCGGGAGGGCCGGACACCAGCGGGGGCAGACCGGCGCGGCTGATCAGCAGCGCGGTCTCCGATGTGGCCAGCGCCGTACGCAGCCTCTCCTCGGGGAAACCGGGGTCCAGCAGGGTGTAGCCGCCGCCGGCCTTGAGGACGGCGAGCAGCGCCACCACCATCTCCAGGGACCGCTCCAGGTGGATGCCGACCACCGCCCCGGGCCGCACCCCCGACCGCACGAGGTGGCGGGCCAGGCGGTTGGCCCGGCGGTTGAGTTCCACGTAGGAGAGGGTGTCGCCGCGGTGGATCAGAGCGATGGAGTCGGGCGTCGACCGCGCCTGTTCTTCGAAGAGTTCGTGCAGGGTCTGCTCAAACGGATTCGTCATGGAGGCTTCTCTGCTCGTCATGACCGGGGCGAGCCGCTTGATCGGGCGTGGGCCAGACGTCCTCCCGCCCCACGGCCCGCGGGCTGTATTTCCCGAGCGCGCTGATCAGCAGCCGCAGTTCCAGGGCCAGGCAGGCGACGAACCGCTCCAGGCCGCTCTCGGTGTCCTCGTCGACCGCGAGCAGGGCGGCCCGGCCGAGGCCGACCGCGGTGGCGCCGAGCGCGATGGCCTTGACCGCTCGGGTGCCCTCCCATATACGGCCGCTGGCCAGCAGGTTCCCGGCGGGGGACCCGATGCGGTGCAGGCATTCGACCAGTGGCAGTCCGACACCGTCGAGGAAGGCCAGGGGCGCCCAGCCGGTGCCTCCCTCCGCACCGTCGACGGTGACCGCGTCCGCGCCCGCCCGCCACGCCACCGTGGCGGCTTGCGCGACATCCCGGCCGGGGTGGAGCTTCACCCAGATCCGTGCCTGTGGATAGTTGTTGCGCAGCAGCCGGACCTGTTGGCGCAGGATCTCCTCGGTGAACGTGCCGGGGCTGCTGCTGCGCAGATACGACACCGAGCCGCCCGCGGCATCCCCGCCCGTCGCCGTTTCCGCCGCCCCGGGGCCGGCCGCCCCGGGGCCGAACACCGCGTCGAGCTCATAGTGGTCCCTGAGTTGTTCGGCGGTCGAGCGATCCACCACCGTCATCCCACCGAGACCCGGCTTCGCCCCCTGCCCGACCTTCAGCTCGAAGGCCAGCCTGCCGGTCTCGACCAGGGGCTGGGCGGCCGGGTCGCTGTAGACGAGGTTCCACACCTCGGCGTCGGCGTCCTCGGTGCACTGCTGTACGACGACACCTCCGTATCCCTCCGGAACCTCCTGGACATAGGCGCTGATGCGGGCCAACAGCGATGCGCTGTCCGGGGCCTGCGCGAGTCGGCCGTAGCCGTTGACGGGGACGATGTTCTCGCCGATCACCATCGGCAGCCCCAGCCGGGCGGCCTGGCGGCTCAGCGGTACGCCCAGGTCGCCGCTGGCCGCCCGGGTGGAGCCGAAGGCCGTGATGAACACCGGCAGCGGGGAGCGGAACCCTCCGATGGCGCTGTCGAGCGCGACGTCCTGGTAGACGGGCTCGCGGCCGAGCTCGACCAGCTTCTCCAGGCGCTGTGGCATGAAGACGGGCGGTACGAGCCGCAGCGTGTCGAGGGCGTCGTGGCCTTGGCCGGCTGCCTGGCCCGCCGCCGTCTGGCCCGCCGCCGTCTGGCCTGTCGCCTCCTGGCCGGTCGCCTCCTGCCCCGTCGCCCCGAACAGCCGTCGCCCGTACGACGCCCGTGGCGGGAAGGCCGCCTCGCGACCGATGCGGGCACGCTCGCGGATGGCCTCCTCGGGCAGCCCCGGAGCGCTCAGCCGCGTCATGGGGCCATCACCCCGGGCAGTTTCGGGAAGGCGCTGGCCTGCCACACCGAATGCAGTCCGGCCGCATAGCGCGTCAGGCGCTGAGCGCCGAGGCCGAAACCGGCGCTCTGCGGGATGCCGCCCTCTTTGAACGTCTTGAGGTACCACTCGTACTTCGCGGGGTTCTCGCCGGTCTCCCGCATCCGTTCGATGACCCGGGTGTAGTCGCCCTCGCGTTCGCTGCCGCTGCACAGTTCGCCGTAGCCCTCGGGAGCCACCAGGTCGAAGTTGCGGAGCCGGCCGGGGAGCGTACGGCTCTCGCGGTCGGGGAAGCCGCGGGAGCCCTTGGGGTAGTCGGTGATGAAGAACGGGCGGGTGTGCTGCCGCGAGATCAGCGCCTCGCCCTCCCAGTCGATCTCCCCGTCGGGGTTCTGCTCATGGCCCAGCTTGTGCAGGGTCTCCACTACGTCCATGTGCCGGATACTGGGGAACGACTGCTCCAGGAGATCGGTGAAGGCCCCCGGATCACGTCCCAACTCATCGAGCACATGGGGGAGTTGCTTGATGACGCGCCGCAGTGCGCCGCGTACGACGCCCTGGCAGATCTCCAGCATCTCCTCGCGCGAGGTGTCCGCCGCCTCGACGTCGATCTGGTGGAACTCGGTCAGATGGCGCAGGGTCGAGGAGGTCGTGAACGGCTCCAGCCGGACGCAGGGCGCGATGTAGAAGATCTTGGGATGGGCCAGCAGGGCGGCTTGTTTATAGAAGATGACGCTGGTCATCAGCTTGTAGCGGCGACCGTAGTAGTCGATGTCGACCTGTTTGGCGCCGCGGCAGCCGGGGTCGGTGACCGGGCCGACGACCGGCGGCAGCAACTCGACGAAGCCTTCGTCGCACAGGTATTCCCGGGCGCCCTGGAGCAGGGCGCTCTGGATGAGCAGCATGTTCCTGGTGGTGGCGGAGGCGAGGTGTTCATGCGGCTGCGGAGGCACGAAGGCCTGTTCCTGTCCGGCCGTGGGCGACGGGTCGAGGGGCATGTTCATTCCTTTGCGGACGTGGCGGACTGGGTTGGCTGGACGGGCAGCGATTCCCGTTGCGACGCCGGGCAGTCGAACCTTCTCTGCTCCCCACTGAGGATCCTCGTGGCCAATTACGCGATAGGGACAGCAATTTCAAGAAAGTACCGGCAGCACCGCGCGGCCAAGGGGCAGTTGCAGGGGAAGATTGACCGGCAGATTCAACGCCCTTGACCGGCTGGATCACACCGCCTAGGGTCACCTCCATGCCTTTTTCTGGCCCGCTTTCCTATGGGCAGATCTCACTGTGGCGCGACATCCAGAAACTTCCTCGATCCCGTTGGCACGAGGTCAACATTTCGGCGGTCTGGGAATTGCCGGAGGGGACCGGTCCGGCAGCCGTCAAGGATGCCGTGAAGGCGCTGGCTCACCACCATCCTTCCCTGCGTACGACATACGATCTCAGCGATCCCGACAATCCCCTTCAGCTGGTTCATGAACCGGATTCACTGTCCGGTCTCAATGTGTCGGAAGATGCCGCTGACGATGTACAGGAGACCGCTCGCCGCATGGCGGCCGAGTCCTTCGATCTGACCCGTGAGTTCGGCTGGCGAGGCCGCGTCATCATGCGCTCCGGGGTGGCAACGCATCTCGTATTCACGCACCATCACCTGGCGGCGGACAACTGGTCCCAGGGGATCCTCAGGGAGGAATTCCTAAAGGCCCTGGCCGATCTCGGATCCCTGTCCGGCCGGGCGGATTCCTATAGCTTGATCACCATGGCCGAGGAGCAGCGGGGCGATGCTTTCAAGGCCCGGCGCACCGCGGCCGAACGGCACTGGGAGAAGGTACTCGCCGCCTCGGCCGAGCTCCCGGAGCCCAGCTCCACCTCGGCCGAACGCCCAGCTCATGTGTTGCAGGCCGCCGTTCGGTCGACAGCGGCGCAGACGGCGGCCCAGCAGTTGTCGGACCGGCTCTCCCTCCCCAAGGCGTCCGTGCTTCTGACCGCCTACACCAGGGCGGTGGCCCGGGTGTGCGGGCTGCCGTCGGTGCCGGTTCGGCTCCAGTCGTCGAATCGCGGCAACGCCCGTTGGGGAAGCTATGTGACCTCGATGAACCAATGGGCCGCCGGCTGTCTGGACGCCGACCCGGGGGCAGACTTCGGGGAGCTCGCGCAGGACGTCAACAAAGCCGCGTTCCTGGCTTACCGTATGGGCATTTACGATCCCGATTCGATCCGCCTCATCAAGCAGCGATTCCCCTCCGCCAGTGTCGACCCCGAACCGGTGTGGGCATTCAACTACATGGTCCGTCCGGCGGTCGGAGCGGCGGACGCGGAGGAAAGCGATGTGCCGGTGGTGAAGTGGGACCAGCAGGTCTCCGCGATCGGCCCCAAATTCCACACCCGCTTTATCGAAGACGGTTCAGCGGCACTGACCATCTGGCTCCGGGGCAGGCAGGTGAGCAAGGAGCTGGTAACGGAATTGCTGCTGGGAATTCATGAGGTGCTGGTGTCGGAGGCGCGCGGGCTAAGGAACGGGCCACGGACCGGGGAACGGTAGCCCCGAGGAGCCGACGAAGCTGCCCTCGAATCTGCCGATGAAACTGCCGATCGGAGATAGGCTCCTCAAGTAGCTTGCTGAGCGACAACATATCACCCTCTCCCGCATATACCGGTTCGCTGCAATGAATGGCATCGAGGTCCCTCAGTGAGTTCTGCTGCGTTCAACTCGGATACCTGCGCCGTGCCCGACGAGCGGTTACTGGCTGCCTGGCTGGATATGACGGAACTCCCTCCCGTCCCACGGCTCGAGGTGGAGGAACCGCGGAGCCAGGGGCTGCGGCAGGCGGTGCGGGTGGTGACCGACGCGCTGCTCGGCCGGCCCGCGCAGGAGGGCCGCCAGGTGCCGTCGGCCGGGGCCATCTATCCGTACGACGTCCTGGTGCTGGTGGACGAGGGTGACCGCCCGGGGGACTCGCCGGGGCCCGCACTGTTCTGGATGGATCTGCTGCGCCGTACCTGTGTGCGCCTGGGCGGACCGGCCACGCGCCTGGGGCGGCTGCTGCGGCCGGCGCGGCTGCCGGACGGCGGGGAGCCGGTGGCGCATGTCGTCCTTCTGGCCCGGCCCTGGCTGTCGATGCGCAAGTACGGCTCGCGCGGCTATCTCTACACGCAGCTGGACACGGGGCACGCGGCCACGAACCTGCTCGGCACCGCGCTCCAGGACGGACCGGCCGTGCTGCGGCTGCACGGCCCGCGCGCCGAGATCCGGGCCGCCGTCGAACCCTGGCTGCCCCACCGCGAGGTGCACTCCATCGTCACGATCGGCCGGCCGCACACGCCTGGCGAGAGCGGCGGCTGGGCGACGTTCCGGATGGCGGGCGACGACGACCCCGCGGGCACCGGCCAACTGGAGGGGGTGTGCTGGTCGGGGCTTTCCGAGGCGGTGTACGACAGCTCGCAGCCGTTCGCCGCGTCCACACTGCTGCACACCGCCGCCCCCGTGGCCACCGGGCTGCGCCCTTCGGCCTCCGACGGCATCCCGCTCGCCCAGTGGCGTGAGGCATCCCGGCGCCGGCAGTCCTGTAAGCGGTTCTCCGGGGACACGCCCGAACCGCAGGGGCTCCTGCGCACGCTGGGGGCACTGGACACCCCGCTCCCGGCCGATCTGGCCGAAGCCACGCCGGATCGGGGGGTGAGCGCGACGCTTCTGCTGCACGACGGGACCACGGCGAAGGTGTGCTCGGAGGCCCTGGGCGGCAGCCGCATCGGCGTGACCGTGCCGGACCGCTTCCGCGATCTCGACCTGCTGGTCCGCTCCTGCATGGGCCAGGCCAACGCGCGGGTCGCGGCCGGGTTCGTGCTGTTCCACATGCCCCGCGACGAGCTCTTCTCCGGTGGCCCGCGCGATCTGCGCGACGCCGTGTTCCGCGCCTCGTGCGGCGCGCATCTCCTCTGTCTCGGCGCCGGACGGAACTCCGTGGCCATCACCACCATCGGCGGCTACGACCCCGATCTGTGGCGCGAGTTCGCCGGGCTTTCGGCCCGGGACGAGCCCTTGTACCTGCTGGCGCTCGGCGTCGACCAGGCCGGCTCGATCAAACACGACCGCGCCCAAGTCGCCTACGCGCACGGCGAATAGGCCACCCCATCGGACCACGGACTCGGAGGAACGACATGCCCGGGGTGCTGAACCAGGTCTACACCGACCTCCTGACACAGCACGCGGACCGGCTCGCCGTCGCCGACACACAGCGTCGGCTGACCTACGCCGAACTCGATACGGCAGCCGCGGAGTTCCGCACCGAGTTCGACGGCTGGTGGAGCGAGGCGGTGGCACGAGGTGAAGCACGCCCCCGCGTCGTCATCCTCGCCGCCAACTCGGCCTCGTACGTGGTCGCCTACGTGGGCCTGCTGCGCGCCGGCGCCCTGCCCTTCCTGCTCGACCCCGCCCTGGCCCCGGAGGAGGTCCGTGCCGTCGTCGCCGGCTGCGGCATCGACGCGGTCGTCCACGACCGCCCCCTCCACCCGGGAATCGAACCGTCCGGCTCCGTCACCTCCGGCGGCTACGCGCTCACCCGTACGGCCCCGGGCGCGGGAGAGCCGACGGCCGACCGCCCCGAGCCGCTGGCCTCGACGGAGGTATGCCGCTTCACCTCCGGCTCGACCGGGTCGCCCAGCTGCATCGAATTCTCCGGTACGGCGGTGCACAACGCGGCCCTGTCCTGGCGCGACGCGACCGGTCTCGGCGCCGACGACCGCATTCTGTGCTTCGCCGGGCTCTTCAACGGGCTGGCGTTCAACACCTCGCTGCTGGCGGCCTTCCTCGCGGGCGCGGCGCTGTGGCTGCCGTCCGGGCTGCCGACCTCGGGACAGGTGATCCGCTTCCTGCGGGAGATACGGCCGACCCGGCTCACCGGCTTCCCCGCCCTGTACGAGTCGCTGCTGCGCCGCCCGGAGCCCATCCCCGAACTCGCCGAGCTGAAGGTCGCCCTCTCGTCGGCGGCGCCGCTCAAGCCTGCGACGGCCGAGGAGCTGCGTACCCGGCACGGCCTCGCGGTGTGCAACTACTACGGTGTCGCCGAGACGGGGCCGCTGACCTTCGACCCCTTCCCGGCCCCCGACCACGGCCAGGGCCGGCCCCTGCCCGGAGTCGAGTTCGTCTTCGGTGACTTCGGTGACGGCACCGGCGCGACCGGCGAGATCCGGGTGCGCAGCACGTCCATGGGGTCGCGCTATCTGAACGCGCCCGGCGCCTTCGAGGCACGGCTGGACCGGGACGGCTTCTACGCCACCCACGACCTGGGCAGCCTGCGGGACGGCCGGCTCCACCTCTCGGGCCGGGCCAGGTCCCGGCTGAACATCGGGGGGCGCAAGATCGACTCGGTGGAGGTACGCCGCGTACTGCTCGCCTCGGGTGCCACGGAAGCGGTGGTCTTCGCCGTGGACAAGCGCAACGGCGACCCGATGCTCGCCGCCGTCGTCAGCGGACCCGAGGGGCTGACCGAGGACGTGCTGCGCGGGCGGTGCCTGGAAAGGCTCGCTTCGTACAAGGTGCCCGAGCGTGTCGTCGTCGTGCCCGAGATCCCGACGACGGGCGTCGGCAAGCCGCGGATGAGCGCGGCGCGCGAGCTGTTCCACCAGGCCACCGATTCCGCTGTCACTTCCTGACTTCCTGAGGGAGATCATCCATGCCCGACGACCAGACCCTCGCCCGCCGCGTCGCCCAACTGGTGGAGGAGGCCAGCGAGGGCACGCTCAGCCCGGATTCCGCGCTCGCCGACGGCAAGACGCTGGCCGAGAAGGGGCTCTCCTCGCTGTCGTATCTGCGGCTGATCGACTCGATCGAGACCGAGTTCGGCATCTACGTCGATCTGGAGGGCGACACCACCTTTATGCAGACGATCCCCGGAATCGTGGAGTACATGGCCGCCGAAGGGGTCGCAGGTGCCGCCTGACCAGCGGAGCGCGCCCGGGCCGGGGCCCGGGCTCCGGATCGGCGTGGTCGGTGCGACCGGCCGGCTCGGCTCACGGATCGTGGCCGAATGCGCCCTGCGCGACGTCCCGGTCGTGATGACCGCGCACAGCGGCGCGTGGACGGCCGAGCAGCCGCCGACCGTGGTGATCGACGCGTCGCGGGGTGAGGTGCTTCCGCGTACCGTCGCGTACTGCCGGGAGACGGGCTCGTCGCTCATCGCCTGCGCCTCCGACATCGGCCCTGACGGCGACCCCCTGCTGGCGGAGCTGGCCGGATCGGTGACCGTGGTCCGCGCGGTCAACCTGTCGTTCGGCCACTGGCTCCAGGACCATCTGCTGGGCGTCGCGGGACGGCTCCTCCGCGCATCGTCCATGCCCCTGCCACACGTGGGCCTCCTGGAGCGGCACACCCGCGTCAAACGGGACCGCCCCAGCGCGTCGGCGCGCTCCTTGGCCGCCACCTGGGAGGCGCACGCGGGCGGGGCGGCCGTGGACGAGGTGGCCTCCTTCCGCGCCGGCCATCCGGTCAGCGAACACGCGGTGCAACTCGACTTCGCGCATGAGTCGTTGAGGCTGCACCACGACGTACGAGACCTGTCGGCGGCGGCACCTGGCGCGCTCGCCGTCGCCGCCTGGGCCCATGGCGCCCCTGCCGGTCCGGTCACGGTCAAGCAGGTCTACGACCGCCTGTTCTTCGCATCGTCCTTCGCAGAAACGTGAGACATACGTGACCAAGCAAACCCCGGCCACGCTGCCGCCCCTCGCCCGTCGGCTGCGGGCCCATGTCGCCGTCGCGGCACGTTCGCTGTCGCTGGGCGGCCATGACGACTTCAACCAGGGGCAGGTCTCCGCGCGGGTGCCCGGCGCGGACTACATGCTGATCAAGGGCGCGCTCAAGGGTTTCGACGAGTGCGTACCCGAGGACGTGATCGTGGCGCCGGTCGACCCCGCCGCACAGGTCCCCGCGCTGGCGCCCCCGGAGCTGGCGCTGCACCAAGCGGTGTACCGGGCGCGTCCCGATGTCAACGCGATCGTGCACAGCCACGCCCCGCACACCCTGGTGTTCGGGGCGACCGACCTGGCGCTGCGCGCCGTATCGCACGAGGGCGCCTATTTCGAGGGCCGGCTGCCCCGTTACACGCTGACCAGCAACACCATCCTCGACATCGCCACGGGGGAGCAGGTGGCCGACGCACTCGGGGACAACCCGGCGGCGCTGCTGCGCAACCACGGTGGTGTGATCGTCGGCAAGTCCATCAGACATGCGACGGTGCACGCGCACACCCTGGAGCGGGCCTGCCGCCTCCAGCTGATGGCCGAGCAGATACCGGGCGGCTACCACTCCTCCTCACTCGAGGACGTGGACGGCAAACGGGCCTTCATCTACGCCGATCTCTCCGTCCGCTCATACTGGGACCACGCCGTCGGACAGGTGAACCGCCGCTGGCCGGAAGCCGCGGACTGGCCGTCGCAGGCCGCCCGGGAGGCCGCGTGACCGGCCGCTCAGCCGCCGAGCAGCCCGAGGAGCAGCGGGAACTGTTCGCGCTCGTCGACGAACTCGCCCGGGAGGAACTGGAGCCGCGGGCGGCCCGGTTCGAGGAGGACGGGCAGTTTCCCGAGGCCCTGGTACGGCTCCTGGGGAAGCAGGGGCTGATGTCGCTGCCGTTCCCCGAGCAGTGGGGCGGCGGTGGGCAGAGCTGCACCGTCTATCTGAGGGTGATCGAGCGGCTGGCCGGCAGCTGGCTGGCCGTCGCGGAGTCCGTCCACCTCCAAGTGCTGGCCTGCCACGGTCTGGCCCGGTTCGGAACGGACGAGCTGCGGGGAGAACTGCTGCCGCGCATGCTCAGCGGCGAACTCCTCGCCGCCAACTGCATGTCGGAGCCGGAAGCCGGCTCCGACCTGGGCGCCATGTCCACCAAGGCGGTCGCGGAAGACGGCCACCACGTGATCTCGGGCACCAAGGCCTGGGTGAGCCACGCCGGTGTCGCCGACGTCTACAACGTGTACTGCCGCACCGGAGGATCCGCCCTGAGCGGGCTGTCCTGCTTCCTGGTCGACGCGGACTCCGAGGGCCTGCGCCCCCTGGCCCATGAGCGGAAGATGGGGGTGCGCTCACTGCCCACGGCACAGATCGCGTTCGACGGGGTACGGGTCCCGGACGAGCGCATGATCGGGCGCCGCAATCGCGGCATGCTCGTGGCCGCCCATGTCTTCGACCACGGCCGCCTCGGCATCTCGGCGTGTGCCGTGGGCCTCGCCCAGGCGGCACTCGACCACGCGGTCGCGTACGCCAAGGAACGCACCCAGTTCGGCAAGCCCATCATCTCCTTCCAGGGCCTCTCCTTCCTGCTCGCCGACATGGCCACGCAGATCGCGGCGGCCCGTGCGCTGCTGTATTCGGTGGCCGCCCTCAAGGAGCAGGGCAAACCCATCTCCGCCGAAGCCGCGAAGTGCAAGCTGTTCGCCACGGACACCGCCATGCGGGTCACGACCGACGCGGTCCAGGTGCTCGGCGGCTACGGCTACACCCAGGACTTCCCGGTCGAGCGCTGGATGCGAGAGGCGAAGCTCCTCCAGATCCTCGAGGGGACGAACCAGATCCAGCGAATCGCCATCGCCCAGTCCCTGTGACGACCCCGACCGCCCCGACGAACCCGACCGCCCTGTCCGTGTCCGTATCCTCCACGTCTCAGAAGGACCATATGAACGACTTCATGCGCTTCGGCCTCTTCATGTCGCCCCTGCACCCCATCGGCGAAGACCCCAATCTGCTGATGCGCCGCGACCTCGGCTACGCCGAACTGGCCGATGAGCTCAACTACGACGAGCTGTGGGTCGGCGAACACCACTCCAACGGCTGGGCCACCATCGGCTCCCCGGAGATCTTCCTGGCCGCGGCGGCCGAGCGCACCCGGCGGATCAAACTCGCCACCGGCGTCATGGCGCTGCCGTACCACCATCCGTACATGGCGGCGGCGCGCGCGGCACAGCTCGACCAGCTGACCCGGGGCCGGTTCATCCTCGGTGTGGGCGCCGGTTCGCTCGCCTCGGACATGCATATGCTGTGCGTCGACCCCGCCGAGGCGCGCCGCCGCACCCAGGAGTCCCTGGAGACCATCGTCGAACTGCTGCGGGGCGAGACGGTGACGCGCGAGACGGACTGGTTCCGGCTCCAGGACGCTCGTATTCAGCACCGTTCCTTCGAACCGGGCGGTTTCGAGATCACCGTCAGCAGCGCTTCGTCGCCCTTCGGTATGCGGCTCGCCGGCCGCCTCGGGGTGAACGCGATGTCGCACGCCGCCCCACCGTGGGGGATGGTGCGCGCCGGGCACAGCCTGGGAATGGAGAAACTGGCCGAGCAGTGGGGCCACTTGGAGGCCGCGGCCGCCGAGGCAGGCCGTACGGCGGACCGCTCGACCTGGCGGCTGACCCTGCCCGTGCATGTCGCCGAGACCCGTGAGCAGGCGCTGGAGGACATCTACGCCGGATGGCTGCGGCAGCGCAACGAATACTGGGCGGGGACGCACGGTATGCCCATGGGGCGCAGTGAGGTCGGGGCGCGCAAAGCGTTCGAGGCGACCATCGAGGCCGGAGGGATCATCGCCGGTGGCGTCGAGGACTGCATGGCCGCGATCCACAAGCTCCGTGACATCACGGGAGGCTTCGGCTGTCTGCTCAACTCGGTGACGGACTGGGCGAGCCCCGAGCGCACCCGCAAGAGCTTCGACCTGTTCGCCCGATACGTGGCTCCCCGTTTCAAGGGCTCCACCAAGGGTCTCCAGGAGTCGCAGTCCTGGGTCGCGTCACAGGCCGCCACGTTCCAGGAGCGGTTCAACGCGGCCCGCACCAAGGCGATGGCCACGAGTGCCGAAGCGCGGAACTGACCGCGTGCGGGACACGATCCGGCGGGCCACGCCATGTGTGGCCCGCCGGATCGTAGCGGGACTCGGCCCGGTGGGCGGAGTCCGTGTGCTCAGAGAGAGCGGCCGATCAGCAATGTGGTGTCGACCAGGCGGTTGGAGAAGCCCCACTCGTTGTCGTACCAGCCGACGACCTTCGCATGCCGGCCGCCGATCACCTTGGTCAGACCGGCGTCGAAGATGCAGGAGGCGGGATCGGTGACGATATCGCTGGAGACGATGGGATCCTCGGTGTAGCTCAGGACGCCGGCGAGCGGACCCTGCGCCGCCTTCGCGAACAGCCCGTTGATCTCCTCCGCGGTCACCTCACGGCTGAGGGTCACGGACAGGTCCGTGGCCGAGCCGGTCGGGATCGGCACGCGCATCGCGTAGCCGTCCAGTTTGCCCGCGAGCGCCGGGAGGACCAGCCCGATGGCCTTGGCGGCCCCGGTGCTGGTGGGCACGGTGTTGGCGGCGGCGTGGCGGGCGCGGCGCAGATCGCGGTGCGGACCGTCCAGCAGATTCTGGTCCGAGGTGTACGCGTGGACCGAGGTCATCAACCCGTACTCGATACCGATGGCGTCGTGCAGAACCTTGGCCATGGGGGCGAGGCAGTTGGTGGTGCAGGACGCGTTCGAGACGATGGTGTGACGCTCGGGGTCGTACTGGTCATGGTTGACGCCGTAGGCCAGCGTCAGATCCTCGTTCTTCGCCGGGGCGGAGATGATGACCTTCTTGGCCCCCGCTTCGAGATGGGCGCGGGCGCGGTTGGCGTCCGTGAAGACACCCGTCGATTCGATGACGACATCGGCGCCGAGCGCCGCCCAGGGAAGAGCCCCGGGGTCACGCTCGGCCGATACGGCGATCCGCCTGTCCCCGATGAGGATGGCGCCGTCCACGGCGCGCACTTCCTCCCCGAAGCGGCCCAATGTGCTGTCATACGCGAAGAGATGGGCCAGCGTCGCGGTGTCGGTGAGGTCGTTGACACCCACCACTTCCACATCGGCGCCCTGGTCGAACACCGCACGCAGATAGTTACGGCCGATGCGGCCGAAACCATTGATGCCCACACGCACTGTCATCCGCGGAACCTCTCCTCAAATGCCGGGCCACGAAATGGGAACGGCGCCGTTGCTCGGTCCCTTTTGGATGCATGCATGAACGCGACCCTATGCGTACCGCAGGGCCGGGACAAGCAACTGGACAGGCAGTTTTGGCGGCAGTTTCAGCGGCAGCTTCGATCAGGTGTGCAGCCTCCGCGTTTCGGCGACGATGCGGTCGCGGATGCTCCAGTGGTTCCGGCGAATGTACGTGCGCTGCAGCCAGCGATCCCGGCCGTCGTAGCGCGGCTCGAATTCCGAACGGGCATGCAGACCTTTACGGTTGTTGATGAGCAGTGCCTGACCGGGCCGCAGAAATACTTCATGGGCCACTTCCCGGCAGGTGGACTGAAGCCGCTGAAGCGCCATTTCGGCATCGTGGGAGACGGCGTGCACTCCATTGGCTGAGGAGGCGATTTCGGGGGACCAATCGGGACCGCCGATGATGGGCACGGGGGCGGAGAGGATTTCGTCCTTTCCGGCCATCCGCGCATAACTTCCGGGAGCGTTCAGTCTGAACAGCGGCTCCCTGAGCAGCTTGAGCGAAGAGGCGTCCAAGGCCCGGCACACATCCCGGGCGTCCGCGTAGTAGGTACCCGCGACACCCTCATGGTCCGCGCGGAGGCAGTTGAGGACGAGGAAGTCCGGATTGCTCAGGTTGTACGATCCCGCCACGTCGTACACGATGTCGTTGTGAAAGTTGAGGAAGACGGTTGAGCTGCGATTCGTCTGAGACGTCGCTCCATCTGCGACGGGAATGACATCGTGAATCAGCTGCCCGTTCTTCTCGGTGGTGAATCCGACGGGCTCGCCCAGCATCCCGCTGAGCCCGAGGAGAACCCCTTCCGAAAGATATGTGCTTTTCGTTTGGCAAGGTCCGCCGTCATCGGGTGTATCGGGAAGATCGCGTTCGACGGGCAGATTGACGACCCGCGCCACGCCAGGGGTGTCCGCATGCCTGCCGAAATCCAGGATGGTCTGCAGGAGATCAATCGGCAGGGTCGCGAATATCTGATGGCAGCGAGCCGTCGCGCGATCCATGTCCCGCGTCGGATCGCCCAGGTCCGCGAGTTGCCGCCCGAGAGATTCCCGCACCCCCTCGGGAATGACGAGGTCTGTGAATGTGGGCGTCGACCGGAGGCCCACATCCGCGTTCTCGGCTGCATTCATGATCTTCCTTGGTCCCCTTGAGCTCGGGCAGGTCCGTGGAGATATACCCATGCCGATACCATCCACACTGTCGGCACAGTGAGTTGCCGGTCTCTTCCGGCACAACTGATCCGGCATATCTGGCAAAGAGAGAGGGATGGCCATGCGCGTCGCACTGCACTCGGTTCTCAAGGAGGGCCAGGAGGCCGGCTACGAGGAGGTGCATGCCACGGTTCCGGCGGACCTGCTTGAGGCGTTGGGCCGGGCCGGCATCACCAATTGGCAGATCTGGCGCAGCGGGCGCCATCTGTTCCACCTCGTGGACTGCGAGGACTTCTCCGCCGCGATGGCCGCGCTCGACCAGGACCCGGTCAACCACCGGTGGCAGGCGTTCATCGGCGACTACGTCGACCACTTCGAGACCACGGACGGCTCCCCGGCCGGGCCCTCGGCCGATATGACGCTCGGGCAGGTGTGGGAGCTGCGGGCGCAGGCCGCGGCGGAGGGGTGAGGGAAGGGCCGAACCGGCGGAGCTTACTCATCCGGGGCGCCTCGCGCACGGTTTTCATCACACCTTGAGTGGCCCTGAAAACACTGAAGCACCACCTCCGTATGACCGGGTGACCACCGCGCAGGGACGCAGAGGAACCGACAGACCACTCCTCGCCCCCCCGGCGCACCCCTACTGGAGGTCAGTGAGTTGAGCCACCGACGTGTGAACAAGCGGACCGTCGTCATAGCCGGCGCCGCCGCGGCCGCCCTCGCGGGAGCGGCGGTGCTGCTTCCCAACGCCAATGCGAGCCCGGACAAGTCGGCCGAGGCCAAGACGTTCTCGTCGCAGGCCGCCGTGAAGCTCGCCACGGGCCTCGCGTCGGATCTGGGCGGCAATGCGGCGGGGTGGTACTACCAGGGCGACACCAAGCAGCTGGTGATGAACGTCCTGAACGAGGACGCGGCGAACGACGTCCGGGCCAAGGGCGCCGTGGCCAAGATCGTCGCGAACAGCTTGACGGAGCTCAAGGCCACCACCAAGACGCTGAGCGACAACGCCTCGATCCCGGGCACGGCCTGGTCGATCGACCCGAAGACCAACAAGGTCCGGGTCCTCGCCGACAGAACCGTCACGGGCACGAAGTGGGCCTCGCTGACCAAGGCCGTGGACGGCTTGGCGGGCAAGGCCACCGTCCAGCGCACCAATGGCGAGTTCAAGAAGTTCGACGGGACTGACGAGACCCAGCCCGGGGCCAACGGAGGCGCGGACCAGGGCGGCGCGGATGATGGCGCCGGTCAGGGTGCGGGCCAGGGTGGCGCGGATGATGGCGCCGGTCAGGGTGCGGGCCAGGGTGGCGCGGATGATGGCGCCGGTCAGGGTGCGGGCCAGGGTGGCGCCGATGATGGCGCCGGTCAGGGCGCGGGCGATGGCCAGGGCGCCGGTGACGGCCAGGGCGCTGGGGATGGCCAGGGCGCGGGCGGTGCCGGTGAGCAGGCCGGCGCGCTGGACGGCGGCGACGCCATCTTCGGCGGTGGCGCCCGATGCTCGCTCGGCTTCAACGTCGAGGTCGACGGCGCTCCCGCCTTCCTCACCGCGGGCCACTGCGGCAACATCTCGGAGACCTGGGCCACCGACCAGGCGGGCGCCCAGCAGGTGGGCACCACCGCCGAGTCCCAGTTCCCGGTGAGCGACTTCGCCCTGGTGACGTACGACGATGCGAACACCCAGGCGTCCAGCACGGTGGATCTGCAGGATGGCACCACCCAGCAGATCACCCAGGTCGCCGAGGCGAGCGTCGGGCTTGCGGTGAAGCGCTCCGGCAGTACGACCGGTGTCACCGACGGCAGCGTCACCGGTCTGAACGCCACCGTGAACTACGGCAACGGCGACATCGTCAACGGCCTCATCCAGACCGATGTATGCGCCGAGCCCGGTGACAGCGGTGGCGCGATGTTCGCCGAGGACGCGGCCGTGGGCCTGACTTCGGGCGGCAGCGGCGACTGCACGCAGGGCGGCGAGACGTTCTTCCAGCCGGTGAGCACCGCGCTGCAGGCTACGGGCGCCGTCATCGGCGGCGACAACGGTGCCGGCGGCGCGGGCGATGGCGCGGGTGACGGTGCGGGCCAGGGCGACGGCGCCGGTCAGGGCGCGGGCGATGGCCAGGGTGCC
>NZ_JBSFMM010000234.1:0-17146 GCF_053599555.1 Streptomyces sp. NPDC000941 | reverse complement strand
GCGGTGAAAGTCGCACGTCCGGTTCGGAGGGCGGGCCGGAGAAACCCACCTGTCGAAAGACAGACAGGGCGCTCCGGCCCGACCCTACGTCCCCCTCTCGATCGGCATCGGCGAACGCGCCCTCGACCTACTGGGTGCGAGGACGGGGGCGGTTATCGAGAACCCCTTCGATGGCGTGCTGTACTGGCTCATCGCTCCCGAGGCGGCCGCCGCATGGGACACGGGCCGACTGCCCAGCATCGAGGTGTGGGGAGCGACCGCCTACATCGAGGTGCCACCGGTGGCCCGCACGACCGGGCCCGGCGTCCGCTGGCGCGTACCGCTCCGGCACGACCGGCACCTCACGGACCCCGCAGCCCTGCTTGCCGCGCTGGAGATCGCCACCAGCGCGGCGCTAGGCCCACGTGAAGGGGCCGCCCGGTGACCGAGTGCTGCTATCGCTGCGACAAGCCCACGCGCGAACCGATCACCGTGCTCCGCGCAGTCGCGTCTGGGCCCGGCTGTCTGCGGCACCTGTGCCCGGACTGCAACCGCCGACAGCCACACCCGGACGCCGACCTGTACACGGTGCTGGTCACCCTGCAGCGCGAGAGGCACACGACGTGACCGTCCCCGTCGGCACCCGGCGGATGTCGCCGTACTGCGCGCTGTACACCGCCGACCCCGACACCACACCCGCCGAAATCCATGCGTTTTGCAAGGGGCCGGGCGAAGTTCGGCTGAAGCCGGTACCACCCGCGACCCGCGGACTGCTCCTCTTCACCGTCCGGTGCGACTGCGACTGCCACAAGAAGGCGGACGCCACCTAGACCGGTGGGCCGCCCGACGGCCCACCCCACCCTCGCCCCGGCCTCCCGCTTGCAGGCCAGTGGCCGGGACGAGGACCGCGCAACCAGCGCGGGGACACCTCTGCGCAACTCAACAACTCACAGGAGGTCCTATGCGATTACAGCATGCCGTCCACCGCCATGACCCGGAAGGCGGCGACACCATGCCGGACACCGACGCCCCGACACCCGGCGGTCAGACGCCCGGCGACTCTGACGACGGACGCCAGTACGCGCGCTAGCCAGACCGCGGCCCCGTCCTCAGACCGCCCCCGCCGTGGGCGGGGCCGCTCCCCACTACACCGGAGCCCTCCATGCCCGATCACTGGCACTGCTATCGCTGGACCGGAGAACGCCGAACCTACGACAGTGAGTCCGCGCGTCGGCCGCCCCATCTCGTCGTCCAGAACATGTCGTCCCAGGAGTGGAGGCAGATCGCAGCCGCCAGCCCCGCCTTCGTGGCCAGCGAAGTGCCTCCGCTGGAGGTGCCGTTCTGGCTGCTGCGCCCCGCCAGAATGATCAAGGCCACCTTCCAGGAACCGGAGAAAGCCTCAGCCTGGTACCGGGACCAGGTCACCGAACTGACCCCCTCCTTCATGACCGACCACGACAAGAACCCCACCCAGCGGTTCGAGCGCTTCACGGCCGCCGAAGACCGGCTCAGCTGGGGCGGAGACGTCGTTGGCGGCTGGTACCTGCGCGGCACCGGATTCGCCTCCGTCCATGTGGTCGCGTGCAGCGCGAACCGGATCCGCCCGACCATCCCGTGCCCTATGCTCCCCCGGCTACCGCTGGGAGGTGCCCCCTGACGCAGCCTTGCAAAAAACGTTTGATCTAGAGCAAGCGATTTTTTGGGATGGGGGGCGCGGCGCCGCAGATCACGGCCGGGTTCTGGAGGCCGCGCGGAGGTCGGGGGCCCGGCGCTATCCGGGCCCGGCCGGTCGGCCGGGCCCCGAGCGTGTCGGAGTGGGATTCCGGCGAACCAGCCTGTCGGCGGGACGCGCCCGCCACCATGGGGCGGGTGACGACCACCACCGCAGACCTCTGGCACCACTACGGCCGCACCCGCGCCGACCACGACCGGGCCGTCCCCGAGACCTTTCACTGGATCTGGAGCCAGGACACCGGCCCCGGTGCGGAAGTCCTCGGCGACCTGACCGGGCTGTGCGTCGGCGACCTCGGCGCCGGAGCGGCCCGGCAGGCCGCGCACCTGGCGATCCGTCATCAGCCCGCCCGGATCGTCGCCGTCGATGCCTCGCCCGCGCAGTGCGCGATGGCCACCGACCTGTACGGCCACCTCGCACCGCGGCTGCGCATCGTGCGGTCCGACGTCGTGACCCATTTGCGCGAGCGGGCCGATACGTATGACGTGCTGTACAGCGTCTTCGGCGCCCTGGACTTCACCGACCCGCGCGAACTGCTGCCGGCGGCGGCCGCTGCGCTGCGGCCCGGTGGGCGGCTGGTGTTCTCCACCCTCGCCCACTACGTGGGCGGCGAGCCCGCCCAGTGCGAGGCTGTGGCCGTCGACATTCCGGTCAAGACACCACAGGGGGAAGCGGCCACAATGCATCGCTGGGTGCTTCAGGGGCAGGTGTGGACCAAGCTGCTCGACGCGGCCGGGTTCACCCGGACCAGCGTCGACGTACTGCCCGCCACCACCCATGGGCCGCGCGCCGCCGCCACGCTGCTGGTGACCACATACCGTCCGGCCTGAGTGCCGGCCGCGCCCGGAGAGCTCAGTGCCGGCCGGTGATCGCGTCCGCCAGCCGCGCGAAGGTCGAGGTGCGCTCGTGGCGGGTGCTGCCCTCGCTGAGGTCGGCGATCCGGTACAGGCCGTACATCGCGTACGAGCCCAGCCAGCGCAGCGGCTCCGGTTCCCAGCGCGGCGAGGTGCGGCCCGACCACGGCAGGCGGGTGTAGCGGGTGTTCTTGCCGGCGACCAGGTCGGCGAGGGTGCGGCCGGCCAGATACGAGGCCGTCACGCCCTGCCCGACGTAGCCCCCGGCGTGGCCGAGGCCCGTGGCCTGGTCCCAGACCACCGAGGGGGACCAGTCGCGCGGTACGCCCAGCGAGCCGCACCACGCGTGGGCGAGCTCGAAGGGGACGTCGGGCCACAGGCCGCGCATGACCCCGTGCAGCTGGCCGATGGTCCAGCTGTCCAGGCGGCCGTCGCGGTCGAGGCGGGAGCCGAAGCGGTACGGGAGGCCGCGGCCGCCGAGGGCGATGCGGTTGTCGGCGGTGCGCTGGGCGTAGAAGTAGGTGTGCTGAGCGCCGGAAAGGGCCTCGCCGCCGGACCAGCCGATGGTCTTCCAGTCCGCTTCGGACAGCGGCTCGGTGATGACCATCGAGCTGTTCATGGGCAGCATGTCCCGGCGGCGGCCGGGCAGTTGCGCGGTGTAGCCCTCGGTCGCGCGCAGGATGTGGCGGGCGGTCACGGTGCCGTGTGCGGTGCGCACCTGCCCGGGGCGGATGTCCAGGGCCGGGGTGCGCTCGGCGATCCGGACGCCGGCGGCCTCGACGGCCGAGGCGAGGCCGGTGACCAGCTTTCCGGGGTGCAGCCGTACGTTGTGCGGGCTGTACAGGGCGCCGAGCGCCCCGCTGATGCTGATCCGGTCCGCCGTCTCGGCCGCGGACAGCAGCCGTACGTCGTCCTCGGTCATGCCCCAGTCGCGTTCGGCGGCCACCGTCGCCCGGAGCCGGGCCAGTTCGGAGGGGGTGCGGCCGATCGTCAGATAGCCGCCGTGTGCGGCGTCCACGTCCGCGTCGTGGTCGGACATGATGTCGAGGATCTCGTCCAGCGCTGCTACCGCCGCGCGCCGCAACTCGAGCACCGCCTGCCGGCCGCCGGGGCCCTCGGCCATATGGCGCGTGAGCCCGATCATCTTGCCGGAGAGCCAGCCGCCGTTGCGGCCGGAGGCGCCATAGCCGGCATGGCGGGCCTCGACGACGAGGATCGAGGCGTCGGGCAGCGCCTGGCGCAGCCAGTACGCCGTCCACAAACCGGTGTACCCCGCGCCGACGACGCACACATCGACCGTGGTGTCCCCGTCCAGCGGCGGGCGCTCGGGGCGTGCGGGCGTGGCCGTGTCCTGCATCCAGAAGGAGATCTGACCGTTGATCACGTCAATTGTCCTTAACCGAAAGTCGCTTGTCGGGGACCACCGCCGCTGCCGTCGGGTCCCACGTGGCGAAGCCGGTGTCGCCTACGCGCAGCCCGGAGGCGGTGCCGGGGCCCTCCCGGACCAGGCCGGTGGACCCGCCGGGCAGTTCTACCGTCAGCTTCCGCGAATGGCCGAGGTACGTCTCGTCGCGCACGGTGACCGGCACCCCGGCCCGGCCCGGGGCCGGTTGCTCGGCCGACAGCCGTAGCCGTTCGGGGCGGATCACCACCACGGCGTCGCCGCGCACCGTGTGCCCGCCCGGGAGCGGGATGCCGTACGCGCCCGCGTGCAGCCGCCCCCGGTCGTCGGGGTGGACGACGCCGCGCAGCAGCGTGGACTCGCCGAGGAACTGGGCGACGAACAGCGACTCGGGCCGCTCGTACAGCTCCTCGGCCGTGCCGACCTGCACGATCCGCCCGTCGTCGTAGACCGCGATCCGGTCCGAGAGGGTCAGCGCCTCCTCCTGGTCGTGGGTGACGTAGACGAAGGTGGTGCCGACCTGGCGGTGGATCTCGCGGATCTCCTCCTGAAGGGCCTCGCGGAGTTTTTTGTCCAGCGCGCCCAGCGGCTCGTCCATCAGCAGCACCGGCGGCCGGTAGACGATGGCCCGGGCGAAGGCGACGCGCTGCTGCTGGCCGCCGGACAGCTGGGCGGGGCGGCGCCGCTCGAACCCCTCCAGCTGTACGGTGCGCACCGCCGCGCGCACCAGCTCGCGCCGCTGGGCCTTGGGCATCTTCCGCTGCCGCAGCGGGAACTCGATGTTGTCCCACACGCTCAGATGCGGGAACAGCGCGTACCCCTGGAAGACCATGCCCATCTCGCGCCGGTGCGGGGGCACGGCGTTCAGCGGTTCGGCGTCGACCAGGATGTCGCCCGAGGTCGGCGGGACAAACCCGGCGATCATGTTGAGCGTGGTGGTCTTGCCCGAGCCGCTGGGGCCCAGGAACGTCATGAACTCGCCGGGCTCGATGGTCAGATCGACGCCGCGTACGGCCTGGCTCGACCCGTACGTCTTGGTCAGGCCGCGCAGTTCGATGGCGGCACCGCTGCGCTTCAGGTCGGCCGACATGGGGTTGGCGGACCCACGGTGTTCGAGGTCAGCTGACACGTCGCCTCCGGGATTGTGCGAGCAGCGCGATCGCGATCAGCGCGCTGGTGAAGCAGATGATGAGGGTGGCCGCGGCGGCGATGGTGGGATCGACGTCGCGCTGGATGCTGCTGTACATCCGCACCGGCAGGGTCTCCAGATAGGGGCTGGAGATGAACATGGACACCACGACCTCGTCGAAGGAGGTCACGAAGGCGAACATGAACCCGGACAGCAGACCGGGCGCGATCACCGGCAGGGTGACGCTGAAGAAGGCGCGCGCCCGGCTCGCCCCGCAGATCGCCGCCGCGCGCTCCAGCGTGGTGTCGAACCGCGACAGCACCGAGGACACCGGGATGATCACGAACGGCAGGGCCAGTACGGTGTGCGCGATCAGGAACCCGGTGAACGTCCCCACCAGCCGCAGTTGCAGGAACAGGGCGTAGACGCCCACGCCGAAGACGACCGTGGGCACCAGCATCGGGGCGATCAGCAGCGCGCCCACCGCGCCGCGGCCCCGGAACCGGCCGCGGGTCAGGGCGTAGCTCGCGGCCGTGCCCGCCACCGTGGCCAGGACCCCGACGAGGGCGGCGATCTGCAGCGAGTTCAGCAGATCGTCCACCCAGCGGCGGTCCGAGAAGAAGGTCTCGTACCACCGCAGGGACCAGCGCTCGGGCGGAAACGCCAGCGAGCGCTGCCCGGTGAAGCTGAGCGGGATCACCACCAGCGTCGGGGCGACCAGCCAGAGCGCGACCAGCGCGCCGAAGATCTTCAGGGGGATGCGTCTGCTCACAGCTCCAGACCTCCTGTGACCTGGGCCGACTTACCCGTCACCCGCTTCGACACCCACGTCGTCACCGCGAGCAGGACCCCGGCGGTCAGCAGCAGCGCCACCGCGAGCGCCCCGCCCCGGCCCCAGTTCAGCAACTCGCTGATCTGCGTGTACAGCGCGTTGGGCAGCAGCTCCTGGCGGGGCGAGCCGAGTACGGCGGGGGTGATGTAGAAGCCGAGCGAGAGGATGAACACCATCAGCGACCCGGCGAACACCCCGGGCAGCGACAGCGGGACGAAGACCCGCCAGAACGCCTTCCAGGGCGGTGCGCCGCAGATCATCCCGGCCTGCACCAACCGCCCGTCGATCGAGCGCATCGCGTTGAACAGCGGCAGCACCATGAACGGCATCAGGATCTGGCACATGCCGATCAGCACGCCCGTGGTGGTCCCGAGCAGCTGCGTCCGGCCCAGGCCCAGCGAGTCCAGGACGGTGTTCAGCACGCCATGGTCCTGAAGGATGATCACCCAGGAGAAGACGCGCACCATCAGGCTGGTCCAGAACGGCATCAGCACGGCCAGCATCAGCAGCCCGCGCAGCGCCGGTCCGGAGACCGTCATCAGATACGCGTACGGATAGCCGAGCACGAGGGTGATCAGCGTGGCCACGGCGGCGACGACCAGGGTCCGGCCCAGTACGTCGAGCGCGGTGGCGTCGTGCAGCAGCCAGGAGAAGTTCTGCAGCCCGGGCTCCGGCTGGGTGACGCTGCGCACCACGATCGTGGCGACCGGGTAGCCGAAACCGGCCAGCACCAGCAGCGCCGTCGGCACGATCAGCAGCCAGCGCCGGGAGCCCGGCGCACGCTCCGCCGCGGTGGCGGAGCGGCGCCGGCCGGGTCTGGTCCCGGGGGAGAGCGCTGTCATCGGTTCAGCCAGTCGGTCCAGGCCGTGGACAGCTTGTCGCGGTTCTGGCCCCAGTAGGTGAAGTCCGGGGTGATGGACTGGTTGAGCACCTTCTCCTGTGTCGGGTCGAGCTTCTGGGCCTGCGGGGACAGCGTGGGCTTGGAGTTGACGTTGACCGGTGCGTAGCTGGTGTACTCCGACTGCCTGGTCTGCTGCTCCTCGCCGAGCGCGTAGTTGATCAGGCCCATCGCGGCCTTGGTGTTCTTCGAGCCCTTGGGCACGGCGAACACGTCGTACAGGGTGAAGCTGTTGTTCCACACCGGGCGGAAGTTCGCGCCGTTGGCGTTGGCCTCGTAGATACGGCCGCTCCAGGCCATGATCATGTCTGCCTGGCCGGACTGCGCGATCTGGGTCTGCTGGGCGCCGGTCTTCCAGTACGTGAGGTCGGACTTGATGTCGTCCCATTTGCCCAGCGCCCGCTTGGTGTCCAGCGGATACAGCTTGCTCGGGCCCACGCCGTCGGCCAGCAGGGCCGCCTCGAAGATGCCGGGGGTGGGGGTCGGGCGGCCGTCGACGGCCCGCTTGCCCGGGAACTTCTCGGTGTCGAAGAAGTCCGCCCAGGTGGTGGGCGGGTTGTCGCCGTATTTGTCGGCGTTGTAGAAGAGGCCGTATCCGTAGATCAGCGAGGGGACCATACAGGGGGACTCGGGCGTCTGGCGCGGCAGCTGGCCGGTATTGATGATCGTGTAGTCGAGCTTCTGGTACAGCGTCTCGCAGTTGGCCGCGGCGTCCCATGGCGTGGTGTCGACCACGTCCCACAGCACGTTCTTCGAGTTCACCTGGGCCTTGATCTTGGCGGGGTCGGTGGGGCCGTCGGTGAGCACATCGGCGCCGGAGTCCTTGGCGAACGGTTTGACGAACGCCCCTTCCTGGCCGTCCTGCATGCCCCCGCCGTACGACACAAAGGTCATCCGGACGCCGTTGAGCGCGTCCTTCTTGACCGTGCCCGCCGGCTGACCGACGAGATCCGCCGAGTCGGCGTCCTCGCCGGGTCCGCCCTGCGCGCAACCGGCAGCGGTGAGCAGCACACCGACGGTCGCGAGGGCGGTCCCGGCCATCGCGGGCCGCCGCCTCCGGGCTCTGGGGAGCGTCTGGGTGCCGTGGGACGCTCCGGAGAGTGGGGATCGGGGGAACATCGGCTACTCCTTGTCGCCGGGCTGTGTGGGGCCCAGCACCCAATGAACGACGGACAGAGCATCGGTCTCGTTGACGATGCGGTGTGGCTGCCTGGAGTCGAAGTCCAGGCTGTCTCCCTCGCCGAGTACGAAGCGCTCGGTGTCGAGCTCCACGGTCACCTGGTTGGTCAGGACCACGACGACCTCATGCCACCCGGGGTGGCTGTACTGCTCGTCCCCGGTCGAGCCTCCCGGCGCGAACTCGGCCTCGTACGCCCCGAACCCGGACAGCGGCTCCCGGGTGAGCGACGTCTTGCGGCCCCCGCCGACCCAGGGGAGCTCCGGCCGGTCCTGCTCGCGCAGGGGCGTGGGGCCGATGGCCGAGGTGTCGAACAGCTCGGCCATGGTGATGCCGAGGGCGGAGGCGATACGCGCCAGCGTCGAGATGGAGGCGCTGCTGCGCCCGCGCTCGAGCTGGCTGAGGAAGCTCCCGCTGACATCGCTGCGCTCCGCGAGGGCGCGCAGCGACATCCGGCGCAGGCGCCGGAACGCATGCACCCGTCGGCCGACGTCCGACTCGGGACGCTCGGCGGGCGGTTCGGGGGCGGACTTCGATGCGGGCTTCGATTCGGCGGACACTTGAGCTCCGGGCGGGGTGGGAAGCGGAAGTGATCGACGGGAGATGAATGGAAAGGACAATGACACGCACAAGTGGTTGCGACAAGGGGTACTTAACAAACCCGCGAATGTGTGAAGTAAGCGTGAAGCAGACGTAGTTGAGCTGGTGAAAGATGGTGTGGAGGCCATCGGGGTCCGGGCGGCCGCCGCCGGGCCTTGCCTGCCCCGCGCACCCGGCGCAAGCTGGACTCATGAGCGCTCAGGCGGCCCCTACGCTCATCACATCCGTGCAGCGGGCCCTCCGTCTGCTGGAGGCCGTCGGCGCGCACGAGGGCGGCGCGCCGGCGAAACAGCTCGCACGCGAGGTCGGGCTGCCCCTGGCCACCACCTACCACCTGCTGCGCACCCTGTGTCACGACGGGTACGCGCGCAAGCTCGACGACGGCGGGTTCGTCATCGGGGACAAGATCGGCGCGCTGTGCGCGGGAAGCCGCGGCCAGGCGTCGCTGGCCCGGGTGCGCCCCGCGCTCACCGCGCTCCGCGACGACCTGGTGGTCGCCGCGTATCTGACCTTCTACGAGGACGGCGAGATCAGGGTCGCCGATATCGTCGACAGCCCGCGGGCGCCGCGGGTCGACCTCTGGGTGGGGTTCGAGGAGGCGGGACACGCCACGGCCCTGGGCAAATGCGTACTGCGCGAGCTGGACGCCGAGTCCCGCCAGGACTATCTGTCCCGGCATCCGCTGCCCGGCCTCACGCCCCGGACGATCACCCGCAGGGAGGAGCTGGTCCGGCGGCTGGAGACCGTCCCGGAGGGCATGCCCGTTCTCGACCGCGAGGAGTACGCGCTGGGCACGGTCTGTCTCGCGGTGCCGGTCTACAGCGGGGAGACGATCGGCTCGCTCGGGGTCTCGCTGCGGGTGGCCCCGTCCTTGCGCCTGGGGACCTCGCGTATCGCGACTTCGCGCATCGACGAGATCCGGGACCGGCTGATTCCGGCGGGGAACCGCGTGACCAGGGGTCTTTCGCTCAGTGCCTGAAATTCACCCGCTGCTGAAATGCGCCGCGCGCGGGGATTCCGCTCTCTGTCGCCGCCGGGATTCACTATCTGAAATGCGGACCCTTGTGGTCGCCGCCCGGACTCCTGTTAGGTAGAGCACACGGACATCACGGGCATCGCGGACATTCAGGTGTGCGTGTCTGCCACGAGCGGAGAGAGTTCAGACCCGGATATGAGCCAGGCCCGAGACCATCACCATGGCCATCGGACGAACCGGCAGCCCATCAGGCGGCCGGACCCCGCATCCTGGGCCGCCTCGCTGGACCAGTCCCGCTGCGGGGCGTATATCGCGGTCGTGGTGACCGCGGTGACCACCTCCCTGGTCGCGCTGCTCGTCGTTCTCGGCGACGCCGGGATGAGCTGGCTTCCGCTGCTCGCCGTCGGCCCCGCGCTGGCCGCGGCGACCTGCCGGCCCTGGGGCGTGCTGGGCATCGGCACCCTCACCACGGGTCTTGGCGCGGTCCTCGGCGCCCAGACCGGTGAGCCGCTCCATGAGCTGGCGGTCACGCTGGCCGCGCTGAGCGCCGTCACCCTGGCGAGCGCGCTGGCCAGCCTGTTGCGCGGGCGCCGTGAGCGGGTGCTGGCGGCCGTTCGCTCGGTCGCCGAGACCGCCCAGAACGCGCTGCTCAGACCGGTGCCCGCGACGGTCGGCCCGTTCCAGGTGGCCGTGCGCTACAGCGCGGCCGCCGCGGAGGCCCGGATCGGCGGCGACCTGTACGCGCTGGTGCCCACCCCGTACGGTGTGCGGCTGATCGTCGGCGATGTGCGCGGCAAGGGGCTGCCCGCGGTCGGCACCACCGCGCTGGTGCTGGGCGTCTTCCGCGAGGCCGCGTACGACGAGCCGGACCTGCTGGACGTCGTCGAGCGGATCGAGCGCAGCCTGACCCGTAACCTCGGCCCCGACGACTTCGTCACCGCCGTGGTCGCCGGATACCCGGAGCCGGGCCGGATGGAGGTCGTCAACTGCGGCCATGCCGCGCCGCTGCTGGTCAGCGGCGCCACCGCCGTCACGGCGATCGAGCCGACCCACCCGGCCCCGCCGCTGGGCCTGCGCTCCCTCGTCGTACGCCGCCCGAGCCTCCAGGTGCTGCCCTTCGCCGACGGCGACCAGCTGCTGCTGTACACCGACGGGGTCACCGAGGCCCGCGACTGCGGCCGGGCGTTCTATCCGCTCGCCGAGCGGGTGGCCCGGCACACCTGCGACGACCCGTCCCGCACCCTGGCCGCCCTCCACGACGACCTGCTGGACCACGTCGGCGGCCGGCTCCACGACGACGCGGCGCTGCTGCTCCTCCGCAAACCGGCCGCCGCGGACCCGCCCGCCGCCGCTCCGCCCGTGGCCGTCGACCCGACGACGAAGGCTTCCTGAGGCCGCCCGCTCAGGGCTGGGCGTCGGTGAGGAGCAGTACATCAGGGCCTGTGCCGGGGAACCGGCTCCAGGAGACGGCGACCACGCCGTCCCCGGCGAGCGACGGCACCAGCTGCTGCTCCGCCCCGCTGCCGCTCCGATCCAGCTCGGGCAGGCTCATGGAGTGCACGAGCCCGCCGCGCTCGGCGTCCAGGACCAGCAGCCGCGACGGACCGGCCGGGGGCGGCCGGCCCGCCTCCTGCAACGGCTGCTCCACGACGTACACCCGCCCTTCGGCGACCAGCGCCCGCCCGAGACGGGTGCCCTTCGCCGCCCGGTGGGTCCACTGCCGCCGGCCGTCGTCCAGGGCGTAGCCGCGCAGCGCGCCGGGGTCGTCGCGCTCCTGCGCCACCAGGGTGTGGGCCGTGGCGCCCCGGCTCCGCTCCCCGCCGGGGAACGGCAGGGTACGGGTGCCGGGCCGCCGTCCGGAGACATCGGTCACCGCCATACCGCCGTCGCGGCGCGCCGGGGCGAGGACCAAGGTGGTGCCGTCCGCTGGCAGATAGGGCCGGAGCGCGGCGTCGTGCGGGAACCGCCACCGTACGGTGCCGGTGTCCGCGGCCAGGCCGACCTGCGCCATCCGGTCGGTCTGCGGATCGAGGTCCAGGGCGGGGTCGTCCGGGCAGTCGCCCGCCGCCACGACGTACACCTCCCGGAGGGTGAGCGGCGGGTCGACGGGGGACCACCGCTCGCAGCCCTTCGGCGGCGCGGCCCGCCACCGGCGCTTTCCATCGGCCGGGGAGAGCGCCCACACCTCCTCCTCCGATTCGGCGAGCACGACCTGGTCCGTGACGCGCAGATTGGTGACCAGGCTGTGGTGGCGGTCGGTGGATGTCCGCGGCGCCTCGGTGTGCCAGCGCGGTTCGCCGGTGCGCAGATCGACGGCGGTCAGACCGCCGTCGTGCCACCACAGGACGGCCAGTTCGTCCCCGACCCCCAGGTCGTACAGGTTCGCGTCGCGCCCGTACTCCCAGTAGGTCCGGTCCGTGCGCAGACCGACGGCGGTCAGGCGGGTTTCGCCGGCGCGGGTGCGGTCGTCGTACAGCGCCAGGCCGCCGACGACGGCCTCGGGCACCTGGTTCAGCCGCCGCACCATCTCACCGGGTCTGGCCGGGGCCGTCTTCCCCAGCGCGGCGGGGGCCTTGTCGTACGGGCCCTTCGTCCACTCGCGCGGGCCGTCGTCGTCCGTGAACCGGGCGTACGCCTGCCAGCCGCCCGCCCCCAGCGCGAGGACGAGCGCCACGGCGAGCGGCACCCGCAGCCGGGGCCGGGGCGCGAACCAGCGGCCCCAGAGGCTTCGCATGGACATCTTGTACTCCCTCCCCCGCGGTCGGCGCCCCGCTCGGGGACGCCGACCGCTGCTGACTATGCCGTTACTAGCGGCGGCACACCCTCACCTCTTTGCTGGGCTGGCTGGCCTGGGTCCACTTGTTGCTGTTGTTCGCCCAGGTGATGCCGATACTCGTGAGCCCGAGGGTGATGCCGGTCGCGCTCTGGGACTTCCAGGAGTGGCCGTACTTGGAGAACGCCTGGAGGTTCCAGCAGCCGCGCTTGCTGGCCTTGAAGGAGATACCCATGGTGCCCTGGTACCCCTGCATGTCGACCTTGCCCAGGTTCGGGCCCTCGTTGAAGAGGAATCCCGCTCCGTAGGCGCCGGACTTGAACGCCTGCGTCATCTTCTTCTTGCCGTAGACCTGCCCGTTGCCCCGGTAGACAAGAGAGTGCGCCAGGGGGGTGACCTTCTTGCTGAAGCTGATGGCGAACGCGTCGTACCCCTTGGTGTTGGAGGGGATCTTCTTCCACTTCCAGCCGGCGGCGGCGATGTAACGGTCCTTACCCTCGGCCTTGTAGATGACCGGCCTTGCGATCTTGATCTCATCGCTCGGGTTGCCGAGCGTGCTCAGCTCCGAACCGCCCCCGTCCACCCGCTCCAGGCAGTAGTCCGCGGCCAGCTTCGCGTCGATCCGCTCCTGGGAGAGACCCTGGCCTTCCAGCTTCTGGATGAGCGCGGTGACGCGGTCCGTCTGCGCCTTGGCGCTGTCGGGCAGCTTCGAGACACAGCCGCGAGCGGCCGTCGCCCCAGCCGCCCCCGTCGGCGCCGACTGGCCGAAGGCCGTCGACGATGCGCCGACCGGGAGCAGAACCGCCCCCGCCACGGCGGCGCCCACCAGTCGCATCTTCGTGTGCATGTGCTTGTTCCCCTCGTTCGCGATGGATGGACGAGGTGTGCGGTCCCGCCGCGTTGTCCGGCCGGTGCGACCCCGTCTGACCTCGAGTTTTCTGGGCCGGACGTTGTCTGGCAGGCCCCAATCGCCGCGCTGGACAATTACGTTGGGCCGGGAACGGCCGGTGGCCGCGCGGCGTCCGGTACGGGTGGGAGGCGCGGGCCGGGCGGAACGCCCAGGCCATGAGGGGGAGGGGCATCAGATGGGGCGTCGGGAGAGCCCGCTGGATCCGAGTGCCGGGCCGGTGGAGCGATTCGCCCATGAGCTGCGGGCCTTGCGGCGACACGCGGGCGGGTTGACGTATCGGGCGATGGCGCGCAGGACGGAGTACTCCACGGCGACCCTCGCCCAGGCGGCCTCCGGCGACAGACTTCCCTCGCTGCCGGTCGCTCTGGCGTATGTGACCGCGTGCGGCGGGGACCGCGCGGAGTGGGAGCGGCGCTGGCAGCGGGTGACGGACCAGCTGCTGGCCGAGCCGCCCGAGGACGACGACGCCGTTCCGCCGTATCCGGGGCTGCGGCGCTTCCAGCCGGAGGACCGGGAGCGGTTCTTCGGCCGCGACCGGCTGACCGAGGACCTGGTCGGGCTGGTACGGGCGCGGCGGTTCGCGGCCGTGGTCGGCGCGTCGGGCAGCGGGAAGTCCTCGCTGCTGCGCGCCGGGCTCATCCCGGCCCTGCGGGCGGGGGACGGGGGACCGGCCCGGGAGCGGCCCGCCGCCCTCCGGATCCTTACTCCCGGCCCGCACCCCGCCCGGAGCCATGCGCATCTCCTCGCCCCGGCCGACGGCGGGGGCGACACGGTGGTGGTCGTCGACCAGTTCGAGGAGACCTTCACCCTGTGCCATGACCCCGCCGAGCGGGCGGAGTTCATCGACCTGCTGCTGGCCGCCCGCGACCCCGAGCGCCGGTTACGGGTCGTGGTCGCCGTCCGCGCCGACTTCTTCGGCCACTGCGCCGGGCACCGCGCGCTCGCCGACGCGCTGCGGGACGCCACGCTGCTGGTGGCCCCGATGACCCCCGAGGAGCTGCGCGAGGCCATCGTCGGACCGGCCGCCGCCGAGGGGCTGATCGTCGAGCGCACCCTGACCGCGCGGCTCGTCGAGGAGGTCGCCGACGAGCCCGGCGGGCTGCCGCTGCTGTCCCACGTCCTGCTGGAGACCTGGCGCCGCCGCCGTGGCCGCGCGCTGACCATGGCCACGTACGAGGCGACCGGCGGTATCCACGGCGCGGTCGCCCAGACCGCCGAGGACCTGTACGCCCGGCTGCCGCCCGACCAGGCACAGGCCGTCCGGCGGAGCCTGCTGCGGCTGGTCACCCCGGGCGAGGGGGCGCCCGACACCCGCCGCCCGGCGGACCGCGCCGAACTCCGGGCCGGCGGGCCCGGCGAGGCGGAGGCGGAGTCGGTGGCGGTGGCGGTGCTGGAGCGGCTGGCCCGCGCGCGCCTGATCACCCTCGACGACGAGGTCGTCAACCTCGCGCACGAGGCGCTGATCACCGCCTGGCCCCGGCTGCGCGACTGGATCGACGAGGACCGCCGCCTGCTGCGCGTCCACCGTCAGCTGACCGAGGACGCCACCGCGTGGGAGCGTCTTGGCCGGGATCCCGGGGCGCTCTACCGGGGCGTACGGCTGGCGGAGGCGGACGAGGCGTTCGGCCCGCCCGAGCGGGCCGCGGACCTCATCCCGGTCGAGGATGCCTTCCTCGCCGAGAGCCGGGCGGGGCTGCGCAAGGAGCGGCGCCGGCTGCGCCAGGTTCTGACCGCGGTCTCCGTGGCGCTGTGCCTGGCCCTGGTGGCCGCCGGTGTCGCGTTCTGGCAGCGGAACACGGCCGTCGGCGAGGAGCGCAAGGCCCAGGCCGCGCGGCAGTTGGCGCAGTCCAGGCAGCTGGCCGCCCAGTCCACCGCGCTGCTGGACCAGGACCCCGACCTGGCGGCGCTGCTGGCCGTACAGGCGTACCGGACCCACCCCACCGCCGAGGCCACGGACAGCCTGTACGCCGCGGCGGCCCTTCCCGCGCAGAAGCGGCTCACCGGGCACAAGGGCCAGGTGCTGTCGGTGGCGTTCAGCCCGGACGGCCGCACGCTGGCCACGGGCGGCGAGGACCGGACGGTGCTGCTGCGGGACGCCGGGTCCGGACGGGTCCGTAAAACCCTGACCGGCCACGCCGGCCTGGTGACGTCGGTGGCCTTCAGCCCGGACGGCCGTACGCTCGCCGTCGCCGACGGCCGTGAGGTGCGGCTGAGGGACGCGGACACCGGGCGGGTGCGGCGCACCCTCACCCCCCGCGCGGGCGCGACGATGACGATGGCGTTCAGCCCGGATGGCCGCACGCTGGCCACGGGCCGCTCCGACGGGCTGGTGCGGCTGTGGGACACCGGGACCGGCCGCGTCCGCGCGACCCTCACCGGCCACGCCGACACGGTCGCCTCGGTGGCGTTCAGCCCGGACGGTCGCACGCTGGCCACGGGCGCCATCGACCGGAAGGTGCGGCTGTGGGACGCCAGGACCGGCCGCCTCCGCACGAGCTTGACCGGCGACTCGGAAGGTGTGCTCGCGGTGGCCTTCAGCCCCGACGGCCGCACGCTGGCCACCGGCGGGGGCGAACGTTCCGTCCGGCTGTGGAACGCGGGTACCGGTGAACTCCGGGACACCCTCCCCGAGCTCGGCCCGACGCGTTCGCTGGCGTTCAGCCCGGACGGCCGGGCGCTGGCGACCGGGGGCGGCGGCACCCATGTGCGGCTGTGGGACCTCGACGCGGGCCGGGCCCGGGACGCCTTCTCCCTCGGCTACGACGGCCCGGTGTCGTCGGTGGCGTTCAGCCCCGACGGCCGCACGCTGGCCACCGGCGGGGACGACGGGCTGCTGCGGCTGTGGGACGTGGCGACCGGCCGCACCAGGGACATCCTGGCCAGGCAGCCCGGCGGTGTGCTGTCGGTGGCGTTCGCCCCCGACGGCCGTACTCTCGCCAGTGGCAACGGCCGTGACGACATCGTGAAGGTGTGGGGTGCGGCGAGCGGCGAGGTCGTGCGGACCATCACGCTCGGGTCGCGTGAGGCGGTGCCGTCGCTGGCGTTCAGCCCCGACGGCCGCACCCTGGCGACCGGACGCTTCGACGGGAATGTCCGCCTGTGGGACCCGGACACCGGCCTGTCCCGCCGCGGGCTGTACGGCCACACCGACTTCGTACGGTCCGTGGCGTTCAGCCCCGACGGGCGCACGCTGGCCACCGGCAGCAGCGACAAGACCGCGCGGCTGTGGGATGTGGCGAGTGGCCGGGCCCTTCGTGTGCTCCGCCACGCCAAGGGCGTGCTGTCGGCGGCGTTCAGCCCGGACGGCCGCACGCTGGCCACCACCGGCGTCGACCGTACGGTGCGCCTGTGGGACGTGCGGACCGGCCGCGCCCTGCGCACCCTCAAGGGCCACACCGACGCCGTGTGGTCCGCGGCGTTCAGCCGGGACGGCCGAACCCTGGCCACCGGCAGCGCGGACGGCTCGGTGCGGCTGTGGGATGTGGCGAGCGGGCGGACCCGGGATGTGCTCGACGGGCACACCGAGAGCGTGCAGTCGGTGGCCTTCAGCCCCGACGGGCGCACCTTGGCCAGCGGCGGCGGAGAGACCGTACGGCTGTGGGACGCGGCGATCGGCGAATCCCGCGGGTCGCTGCGCGGCCACACCGCCGACGTGTGGGGGGTGGCGTTCGGCCCGGACGGGCGCACCCTGGCCACCGGCAGCGACGACGAGACCGTACGGCTGTGGGACATCGACCTGCGGCGGCCCGCCGCGGCGATCGGCAAGATCTGCGGGATCGTCGACCGGGACCTCACCCGGCGGGAGCGCTCGGCCTATCTGCCGGACGAGCCGTCGGGCCGGGTGTGCCAGTGACTTCGCGGTGAGTATGGGACAGCGACACGCC
>NZ_JBSFMM010000233.1:0-17147 GCF_053599555.1 Streptomyces sp. NPDC000941 | reverse complement strand
ACATGTAGTGGTTCTCGGCGGTGAACAGCGTCTCGTAGTACTTCAGGAGGGTGTCCTGGTGGTCGTAGAGCTCGGCGAACAGGCTGCTGTTGCCGCACGGACACGTCGTGACGTCGGCGTGTCCGTGTCCCAAACTCACCGCAAAGTCACTGGCATTGCATCCAGCACGCATAAGGCGAGGAGTTGAACCGGAATTGCACGGCGCAGCCGACGGTTACTGCACGGCCCTTGGAGCATAAGGGGCGATCAACCTAGATCAAGCGCACTCTTAACGCCCGTCCGCCTCCGCGGGCGGGGCGAAACCAGAACCCCCGTCAGGAAGCATGACCATGCGTACGGCCATGCGGCGAGAGTCGGGGCGCCGGCTGCCTGGCTCCGTCACGTACTTGTGCAGCAAGGTCCGGTACTCCTCGACGAACGCCGCCACCTGGTCCTTCGTCATCCAGAGGCCAGAGCGGTAGATCTGATTCCACCCTGCCGAAGTGTCATAGCCGGCGTATGCCTTGACGACCAGGTTCAGGTCCTGCGTCATCTTGAGCGCACCGATCTCCAGCGCGGCCTCGCGCTCGTCGGCTGTCATCGCCAGCCCCGGGGGCGTGAAGATGTCCGCCATAAGCGATTTCCACCAGCGTTCCCGGCCGTTGGACCGCTCCTCGATCTCGGCGATCAGCTTGAGATCGGCGAGCTTGCGCAGGTGGTAACTGGTCGTGCCAGTGCTCTCGCCGAGCGCCTTGGCGACGCTGGTGGAGTTCGCTTCACCATGCTCGCCGAGGTAACTCAGGATGTCGCGGCGCACCGGGTTGGACAGCGCCTTGGAGAATGCTTTGAGGTCCGGGCCGGTAAGAACTCGTGTCTCGGGACGCTCAGCCATGTCGCCACCCTACTGCAGAGAGTCTCTGCAGTGATTGCAGAGATTTTTTGCAGAAAGTCTCTGCAGGGGCTACGGTGGCAGGCATGACGGTCCACGGATGGGCCGAACACTCGGGGGCGAGATGCAGAAGGAAATGATCAAGAGGGCGCTCGCGACTGCAGACATACCGCAGGTGGCAGCTACCGCTTGGACGGCTATCGCATCGGAGGGGGCCACTCGTGTCTGACTCGCTGAATGCCCGGATGCGCGACGACATCGACGACCAGGTCGCCGAAGCCTTCGACGCGTATCTGGCGGACCGCCTGGCCGAGCCGGGTCCCCTCCGTACCGCACTGGCCACCAGGCGCAGTGCAGGGGTGGTGCTGGGCACGATCAGTCTGGGCGCCTTCGCTACAGCATGGGCGCCGACCGGCGTCACGGTCGTCTGCTGGGTTTGGGGCGCAATCGCCTTCGTCGACGTGGCTTGGCTACTGACTGCTCGCCGCCATTGACGCGCTGCCCAGAAGATCGGCTCAGCGTTCCTCTCGGCTTCTTCACAGCAGACGGCGATGCCCGGGCAACTGGACTTGTCCGCCGTGGCGGCTGCCCCGACCCGGATGCCACCCGCCCCTCGGTCACTGGGATTTATGGGACATCCTCAGACGACCCGGCTACGACGTGGCTTGCGGTGGGACGGTGGAGTGTGCTGCTGCCCCAGGGGGTTCTACGATCCCGTCGCCGCATCAGACGGGCTGTCCTGCTGTCCGATCCGGCGGATCGCCTCCAGCGGGTAGGGGGTCTCCCGGCTCTCCTCCTGGAGCCTGCGGAAGAAGTCCCACATCACCGCGGCGAGTGGCGCATGGCGGGCGATGATCTCCGCGGCCGCCTCCGGGATTCCCGTGGGGCGCTCGCCCTCGGCGCACGCGCGCACCAGCGCGTAGCGCTCGTCCCACCCGTACCCGTACAGGGTGGTGACCAGCCAGTGCACCAGGTACGAGGCCGTGTAGCAGCGGTCGTGGCTCCGGTGCCGGTCGTGGAAGCCGGCCTCGTCCCTGGACATGTCGAAGCGGGAAGAGAGCGCGAGGCCGTAGTCCGCGAAGTACAGGCGGTGGCCGTCGGTCAGGATGTTCTTGAAGTGGGCGTCGAAGTGCAGCAGCCCGCGGGCGTTCATGAACGAGGTGCCGGCTTGCAGCTCGTTGTCCACCATGGCGCAGGCCTGCTCGGCCACCTCGTCACCGGCTCCGATCTGGGCGCCCAACCAGTCGTGCAGGTTCTGCGGGATGTACTCCAGGAACAGCGTGAGGCTCGCCGTGGACTGCTGGAGAGCCTCGATCCGGCGGCGTACCCCCAATCCGCCTCCCCAGTAGGCGACTGCTCGTTCCACATCGGCCAGTTCCTCGGGAAGTGGCTGGCCAGGGCCTGGTAGCACGCGCCAGTGGTACATCAGGGGGAAACCCTCGGAGTCTCCCGCGATCACCCAGTTCGTCGTCATGGTGTGCACGGCCAGCTCCCGCCAGGCGCCGAAGCCCGGGCCGCCGATACCGTACTGGCAGAAGGAAGGCACTTTGAACAAATTCGCCGTGGAGTGAACGTTCTCCGGCCGTCGCTCCAGGTCGGTTAGGGGTACCTGCTTGGCGAAGACCGAGATTCCGTCGACCTCCAGCAGTACGGTCTTCCCGCCGATGCCGGAACCGATCGGTGTCGCGGCGTCCACGAGCTCGTGCAGTTTGCGATCACTGCATAGCGCCAGCGATGTGGAAACGGCACCGTGGGCGGCCAGGCGAGCACCGCGGGACATGTCAGGGCTCTTCACCTATGCCTCCAGCCAGCCACCCGCCTCTCGTGCAACCACTTCAACGAACACCCGGGCAGGAGCTGTTCGCGACCCTCTCACGTGGAGGGCGATGATCCGCTGCTGGGGCCCCGGCGGCTGCCGCAGCGCCCAGTGAACTGGCCCATTTCTTGAAGTGGGCCAGAGCCCGCAGATCAATGACAAAGCCACGAAGCATGAGTCGGCGCGTCACTGCTCATCCAGGGATCCCTGCCGGGCAAGGAACTCCTCGAACGCCGCCTTCTGCTTCGGATCCATGAAGCCTTGGCGGACATTGCGGGCCTTCTCCTGGAGCCAATGCGCCTCGTCGGGGTCCAGTAGCTCGGCGACCACCACGCCTTTGCGAGCAACCGCCGTGCGCCCTCCTACACGACGGCGAAAGAGCGTGAACGCGCCGAATTCCGCTGGGTGGGCCAGCTCCGGCTCCTCCGCCACAGCCTGGTTCTCGTCCCCAGCGTCACTCGTCGGGTAGGCGGTGGGGGCCCAATGTTCCCAGAGCGCCAGCGTGGCCGCGGGCACTAGCACCGCGCGTTCCGCCTCTTCACGCCCCTCCCACATGAACGTGACCGTGATGGGCTCACCGACCGCCTCGGCCAACCCGAGCACCCTCTCCATCTCATCGTTGATCGGGTAACCCGCCACTACATCGATCTGAATGCCCATGGTGCCTGAGGCTACTGGCCGCTTCCGACATGCCTGCCAGGACCTAACCCGCCGCGCCCACCATGCGCAGCGCCAGCCCGGCGTAGAGCTCGCCGACCTCGTCGGGGGTGCTGCGGCCGTGGGGGTTGAACCAGCGGGCCACGTCGATGCACAGCGACAGGACGGCGACGGCGGTGCCGCGGGCATCGGCGACGTCGAAGTCGCCCGCCTTCACCCCGTCCTCGACGATCGCGCGCACCGCGCCGTCCGAGGCCCGCCGCATCGCGGTGATCTCGGCGGCGTGGTCGTCGGCGAGCGCGCCGAGCTCGTACTGGACCACGCGGGCGGTGGTGTGGTGCTCGGCGTGCCAGCGAACGAAGGAGCGTACGGCGTGGGCGAGCCGTTCGGCGGGGGTGCCGGCGCCGTCCCTGGCCTCCTCGAGGAGGTCGAGCGCGAACCGGTGGCCGACCTTGCTGATCTGGTAGAGCAGTTCTTCCTTGGTCTTGTAGTGGATATAGAGCGCGGCGGGGCTCATACCGGCACGGCCCGCGATATCGCGGGTGGTGGTGGCGTGGTAGCCGCGCTCGGCGAAGGCGTGCACCGCGGCGGTCATCAGTCGCCGGGCCGCGTCCGGAGTGATGTCGCGCCACGCCTCGGGGGCGCCCTCGGTGTTCTTCGCCTCCGCGTTCATGGCGGACACCCTACATGCCGGTGAGCAAGCGCTTAGGCCCACTCGGGCGGCTCACCCTGACTACGCACCGGGGCTCAGGCGGGCGGGCGGGCGCCGCGTGGCTCGGCCGAGGGCTCCGTAGCGGGCGCGGGCGCCTGCGCCGGGACGGGTGGTGGGGCGCCGCGTTTGGCGGAGCGTACGGGGCGTATCGCGACGCCCGCCGAGGCGAGCAGCAGCACGCCGAGCATCACGAAGGGCGCGGCGGTCCCCGCGAGCCCCGCCAGCAGGCCCGCGGCGGCGGGGGCGGCGACCTGGCCGAGGCGGTTGCCCGTCAGCCGCAGCGCCAGGGCGGTGGAGCGGGCCCCGTCCGGGGCGGCCTGGACGACGGTGGTCATGGACAGTGGCTGGCCGACGCCGAGGCAGAAGCCGAGCGCGGCCAGCAGGATCCCGAGCCCCCAGGCGGGCACCGGCAGGGCGAGCGCCGCGCACAGCAACCCGGCCCCCAGACAGCTGACGGCCATCAGGACCGTACGGCCCACCAGCCGGATCATCGGGGTCATCACGAGCCGGCAGGCGACGGTGGCGGCGGCGCGCACGCTCAGCAGCAGGCCGATGACCGCGGGCGCGATGGACCGCTGTTCGCCGACTACAGGGAGGTAGGCGGTGAGGATGTCGGTGGCGGACAGCACGGCGAGGCTGATGAAGATGCCGGAGGCCACGCCCCGGGTGCGCAGGATGCCGGCCACGGAGACCCGGCCGGAGCGCGCCCCGCCGCCCTCGGAGCGGCCGGATGCCCCGGCCGGTGTACGGTCCTCCGCCCGCGTACGGTCCGAACCCGCCGCGCCCGCCCGCGTACGGTCCGCCGCCGGTGTGCGGTGCTCGATGCGCCACATGGACGTGACCGCGAAGGTCGCGACGACGGCGGAAACGTAGAGCGCGGCCGCGCTGGTCCTGGCCAGGGCGTCCGCGTGCTCGGAGACCACCTGCCCGGCGGCGATGGGGCCGATGAGCTGGCCGAGGGAGGCGCCGATGGTGAAGTGGCCGAAGTTGCGGTCCTGGTCCTCCGGGGCGCTCTGCCGGGCCACCAGGGACTGGGCGCCGATCACAAAGGACAGATGGCCCAGGCCCATCACCCCGCTCCAGATGGCCATCTCCAGCAGCGACCCGGCCCGGCCGCTGAGCGCGCAGCCGGTCGCGATCAGCGCGACCCCGATGGGCAGCAGCGGGGCGCAGCGCCCGTGGTCGGTGCGGCGCCCCAGCGGTACGGCGGCGAACAGCGGCAGCAGGGCGTAGACGCCCGCGATCACGCCGACCGCCCGGGCGTCGGCGCCCAGCGCGAGAGCCCGGTAGGAGACGGCCGGCCGGGCCATGCTCACCGCCCCCTGTGCGAAGGCGAAGGCGATGACCAGGCGCAGCAGCCAGCCCCTACCGGGCTCTCGTATCTTCACAGGTCAGATGATGCCGAAGAGCAGACCCGCGCCGAGCACCACCAGCGAGGTGAGCGCCGCCCACTTCACCACGAAGCGGGTGTGGTCGCCGAACTCGACCTTCGCCATGCCGACCAGGACATAGACGGCCGGGACCAGCGGGCTGGACATGTGCAGGGCCTGTCCGACCAGGGAGGCGCGGGCGATCTCGACCGGGGCGACCCCGTGCGCGGCGCCGGCCTCGGCGAGGATCGGCACGATGCCGAAGTAGAAGCCGTCGTTGGACATGAAGTAGGTCAGCGGGATGGACAGGATGCCGGTGACCAGGCCCATGTGCGGGCCCATTCCGTCCGGGATCCCGTCGACCAGCCAGCGGGCCATGTGCTCGACCATGCCGGTGCCGGTGAGCACGCCGGTGAAGACGGCGGCGGCGAAGACCATGCCGGAGACGTTGACGACGTTCTCGGAGTGGGCCGCGATACGGGCCTTCTGGTCGGCGACGTTCGGGAAGTTGACGGTGAGCGCGATGGCGGCGCCGAGCAGGAACAGGACCGGGATCGGCAGGTCCTCGCGGATCATCATGGTCAGCAGCGCGATGGTGAGGGCCGCGTTGAACCAGTACAGCTTGGGGCGCAGGGTGGCCCGGTTGGGGTCGAGCCCCTGGTGCTCCTCGTCGCCGTCTTCGGCCGCCCCGGCCGCCCCGTGCGTCTCGGGCGCCTCGGCGTCGGTGCCGCCGCCCGCACCGCCGGTGACCTTCTTGCCGCCCTTACGACCCTTGGCACCGGCACCGGCACCGGAACCGGCGCCGACCAGCACCGTCTCGGGGTCGGCGGTGACGTCCTCGAGGGTCAGCGTCCCCAGGCGCTTGCGCTCGCGCAGGCCGAGGCCGTAGGCGAGGGCGAAGACGAAGAGCAGGCCGGCGGCGAGGGCCGGGATCATCGGCACGAAGATGTCGCTGGCGTCCAGCTTGAGCGCGGCGGCGGCGCGGGCGGTGGGGCCGCCCCAGGGGAGCGTGTTCATCACGCCGTTGGCCATGGCGGCGACACCGGTCATGACCACCAGGCTCATCTTCAGCCGCCGGTACAGCGGCACCATGGCCGACACGGTGATCATGAAGGTGGTGGAGCCGTCGCCGTCGAGCGAGACGATCGCGGCGAGTATGGCGGTGCCGACGACCACCCGCATCGGGTCGGCCTTGCAGAACCGCAGGATGACCCGGACGATCGGGTCGAAGAGGCCGACGTCGATCATCACTCCGAAGTAGATGATCGCGAACATCAGCATGGCCGCGGTGGGCGCGAGGTCACCGACGCCCTTCAGGACGTAGTCCCCCAGATGCGCCCCCTTCCCGACGATGACGCAGAAGAGTGCCGGGATGAGCACCAGCGCGCCCATCGGGGTCATCTTCTTCATCATGATCAACACCAAGAAGGTGGCGATCATGACGAATCCGAGGATTGTCAGCATATTTGGCTACCTCACGTTCACCTTTGAACTCCCGCAGAACTGGCGGACGAGGTGACGTTAGGTGGCGCAACTTTCCGTTAACAAGGTCTTGACGCGTGAGCAATAAGCGCAAAACCCCAGGTCAGCCGGGTTAGCATGTGGTAACGCGCGGAGTGACGACCGTGAGCTGCACCGGGCAGCCGTTGAGCACCGCGGTGCCGGACAGCGGATCGAGCCGGGAGCCGTCGATGAGCTGATTGACATTCACCCCGGCGTGCGCCGCCGCGACCGACATCCGGGTGCCGGGCCGGTCGTGCCCCCAGCCGTGCGGCAGGCTGACCACTCCGGTCCGTACCGCGTCCGTCACCTCCACCGGCGCCTCCAGCTCCCCGCCGTCCCCCTTGACCCGCACCAGACCGCCGTCGACCACGCCCAGCCGGGCCGCGTCCTCCGGGTGCAGCTGGAGGGTGCAGCGGTTGCTGCCGCCGACCAGCGCGGGGATGTTGTGCATCCAGCTGTTGTTGGAGCGCAGATGGCGCCGGCCGACCAGCACCAGCCCATCCGCCCGCCCGCTCAGCGCCCGGCGCAGCCGCTCCACCTCGGCGGCCATCGGCTCCGGGCACAGCTCGACGGTGCCGCTGCGGGTCCTGAGCAGGCCCGGCAGTCGGGGGCGCAGCGGCCCCAGGTCGATGCCGTGCGGGTGGGCCAGCACCTTGGCCAGGGTCAGCCCGTCGGGATCGGCGCCGAAGCCGTCGCCGTACGGGCCGAGCCGCAGCATCATGTCCAGCCGCCGCTCGTCGCCGCCGACCCCGGTGAGATGGGCGGCGAGCTCTCCCCGGTCGCGTCCGTACACCGGCGACCCGGGGTCCGCCACGGCCTTGCCGAGCGCCGCGTCGATCGCCATGGCGTCCACGGCCGCCGGGTCGGCGCCGCCGTGCCCGCCCGCGCACAGCACCAGCCGCGCCAGGATCTCGGACTCGCTCAGCCGGTCCGCGTCCAGCGGGACGGCGGGGCGGCTGTAGCGGACCTGGTTGCGGACGGCGAAGGTGTTGAAGGCGAAGTCGAAGTGGGGGCTCTGGCTGGGCGGGGGCGGCGGCAGGACGACGTGCGCATGGCGCGCGGTCTCGTTCAGATACGGGTCCACGCTCACCATGAAGTCGAGCCCGGCCAGCGCCCGGTCCAGCCGGTCGCCGTCCGGCGCGGAGAGCACGGGGTTGCCCGCTATCACGATCAGCGCCCTGACCTGCTCCTCCCCCGGCGTCTCGATCTCCTCGGCCAGCGCGGCCGCGGGCAGCTCGCCCTTCGCCTCGGGGTGCCCGCTCACCCTGCTGCGCCAGCGGCCGAGCGCGAACCCCTTCCCGGGGCGCGGCGGGCGCGGCGCCCTGCCGGTGGCGGAGAGCGGGAACATGGCCCCGCCGGGCCGGTCGAGGTTGCCGGTGAGGGTGTTCACCACGTCGACCAGCCAGCTGGTGAGGGTGCCGAACTCGACGGTGGTGGAGCCGATCCGCCCGTAGACGACGGCGCGCGGGGCTGCGGCCAGCTCGCGGGCGAGCGTACGGATCTCCTCGGCGGGCACATCGCAGGCCGCGGCCACCGCCTCGGGCGTGAAGTCCGCCGCGAGCCGCCGCACCTCGCCCACACCCGTCACGCCCGCCGCCAACTCGCCGTCCCGCCCCGGCGCCACCAGGTCCTCGGCGAACAGCACCTGCACCACCGCGAACAGCAGCAGCGCGTCCGTACCGGGCCGGATGGCCAGATGCCGGTCGGCGGCCTCGGCCGTACGGGTGCGGCGCGGGTCGACCACGGTGAGCCGCCCGCCGCGCCGCCGCAGCGCCTTGAGCCGCCCGGGGAAGTCGGGGGCGGTGCACAGGCTGCCGTTCGAGTCCAGCGGGTTGGCGCCGATGATCAGCAGGTGGTCGGTGCGGTCCAGGTCGGGCACCGGGATGGCGTTGGCGTCGCCGAAGAGCAGCCCGCTGGAGACATGCTTGGGCATCTGGTCGAGGGTGCTGGCGGTGAAGACGTTGCGGGTGCCGAGCGCGCCGAGCAGCAGCGGCGGATACAGCCCGCCGGCCATGGTGTGGACGTTCGGGTTGCCGAGGAATATGGCCGCCGCCTGCGGTCCGTACCGCTCGATCAGCGGCCGCAGCCCGGCCTCCACCGCGGCGAACGCCTCGTCCCAGCCCGCCGGCTCCAGCCGGGCCCCTCGCCGCACCAAAGGCTCGCGCAGCCGGTCCGGGTCCGCGTCGAGCCGGCCGAACGACGCGCCCTTGGGGCAGATGAAGCCGTGGCTGAAGACATCGGCACCGTCCCCGCGCGCCCTGGTGACCCGCCCCTCCTCGATGGTCAGGGTCAGCCCGCAGGTGGCCTCGCACAGCGGGCAGATGCGCAGAGCGGTACGGCTCATCGGTCCCTCCTGGGGACGGCGGCGGCAACGGTGACGCGACGGCTCCTCACCCTACCGACTGGTATGCATGTGGGGGAGGGCCGGCGTTCAGTCGAGCACCCCCGCCAGATACGAGCGCAGCAGTTCCTTGGTCTCGGCCACGATCACCGGGTCGCCTTCCGGGTCGACGCGGAACGCCAGCCGCAGCAGCGCGTCCGCCGTCTCGACGGCGAGCAGGAACGCCACCCGCACCCGCTCCCCCGCCTCGCCGGACTCCTCGAGACCCAGCCGCTCGCCCAGGAGCCCGCGCAGCCGGTCCGCGACCAGGTGGTTGGGCTGCTCGGGCCGGGCGGTCACGGGCACCGGCATACCGAACTCGACCAGCGCGAAGCCCGGCGCCCCGCGCTTCATCGCCAGATACTCGTCGACCACCACATCCATGGCCTCCCGCCAGCCCCCGCCGTCCGTGCCGTCCGTACCCTCCGCACCCGACTTCGCCAGGCGCTCGGTGATGCGGACGGCGTACTGGTCGAGATTGCGGTGGGCCAGGGCCTCGGCCATCGCCCGCTTGTTGGAGAAGAAGCGGTAGACGGAGCCAATGGGCACGCCGGCGCGCTCGGCGACAGCGCGGGTACTCAGGTCCTCATAGCCGGTCTCGTCGAGGAGTTCGGCGCAGGCGTCGAGGATCCGGCCGAGGCGCTCGGCACTGCGGCGTTGGACGGGGGCGCGGCGGAGGGTCGGTATGGGCACGCCACCATCCTGCCCGATCATTGACGCACCCGGTTTCGATTCCTATGGTCATACAGAGGAATCAGAACCCCGAGTGACCGAGTGACCAAGTGGCGGGAGCCGGACGATGAGCGGCGGTACGGACATCGAGCGGGCGCGCAAGACGGCCGAAGGGCTGGTGTACTCCTCCGGGTTCGGCAATGAGCACAGCAGCGAGGCCGTCGCCGGCGCGCTGCCCATCGGCCGCAACTCCCCCCAGTGCGCCCCGCTCGGGCTGTACGCGGAGCAGCTGAGCGGCACCGCCTTCACCGAGCCGCGCACCCATAACCGCCGCTCCTGGCTGTACCGCATCCGCCCGTCCGCCGCGCACCCGCCCTTCGTCCGGGTGGACAACGGCGCACTGCGCGGCGCGCCGTTCACCGAGTGCGCCCCGGACCCCAACCGGCTGCGCTGGGATCCGCTGCCCGAGCCCGCCCCCGGCACCGACTTCCTGGCCGGCCTGTGGACGCTCGGCGGCAACGGCGACGCCACGCGCCGCTCCGGTATGGCGATCCACCTCTACGCCGCGAACGCGCCCATGGTCGACCGGGTGTTCAGCGACGCCGACGGCGAGCTGCTGATCGTGCCCCAGGAGGGCGGGCTGCTGCTGCACACCGAGTTCGGCCGGCTGCGCGCCGAACCGGGGCATATGGCGCTGGTGCCGCGCGGCGTACGCTTCCGGGTCGAACCGCTGGACCCAGCCGTACGCGGCTACGTCTGCGAGAACCACGGCCGCCCCTTCGTCCTCCCCGACCTCGGCCCGATCGGCGCCAACGGGCTGGCCGGCGCGCGCGACTTCCTGGCCCCGGCCGCGGCGTACGAGGACGCCACGGGCCCGGTGGAGGTGGTCAACAAGTTCTGCGGCAACCTCTGGTCCGCGACGTACGACCACTCCCCGCTGGACGTCGTCGCCTGGCACGGCAACCACGTCCCGTACGTCTACGACCTGCGCCGCTTCAATGTGCTCGGCTCCATCAGCTACGACCACCCGGACCCGTCGATCTTCACGGTCCTCACCTCGCCCTCGGACACCCCCGGCCTGGCGAACGTCGACTTCGTCGTCTTCGCGCCGCGCTGGCTGGTCGGCGAGGACACCTTCCGGCCGCCGTACTTCCACCGCAATGTGATGAGCGAGTACATGGGCCTGATCGAGGGCGCGTACGACGCCAAGACCGCCGGCAAGGGAGGCTTCGTCCCCGGGGGCGGCTCGCTGCACAACATGATGTCCGCGCACGGCCCCGACCAGGAGACCTTCGAGCGGGCGAGCAGCGCGGAGCTGACGCCGCGGAAGGTCGACGACGGGCTGGCCTTCATGTTCGAGACCCGCTGGCCCGTGACGGCCACCCGGCAGGCGCGGGAGGCGGACCACCTCCAGCAGGGCTACGACGACGTCTGGCAGGGCCTGGAGCGGCACTTCCGGTGACCACCTTCGCCCCCGACTCCCTCACCCTGAACCGCAAGCTGCCGCTGTGGTACCAGGTCTCGCAGTCCCTGCGGGCCTCCATACTCGGCCGCGGCCCCCACGAGCCGCTGCGCCTGCCCACGGAGGACCGCCTGGCCGCCCACTACGGGGTCAGCGTCCTGACGATGCGGCAGGCCCTCAAGGAGCTGGAGTCCGAAGGACTCATCAGCCGCCACCGCCGGCGCGGCACCTTCATCGAGCCGAACGCGCGACGCGGCGCGCCGGTGCGGCTGCTGGGCTCGGTGGACGCGATCGTGGCCCAGCAGTCCGGCGAGCGCACCACCGTGCTCGGCCACGGGCCCGTCCCCGTACCGGCGGAGCTCGCGGAGCACTTCCCGGGCCTGCGCGAGGCCATGTCCTACCGGCGGCTGCGGAGCGACACGGCGGGCGGCGAGCCGACCAACTGGGCCGAGAACTTCGTCCGCCCGGAGCTCGCGACGCGCATCGACGTGGCCGACCTGTCGCGCTGGCCGATGACCAAGGTGCTGCGGGACGCGGTGGGCGTCCGCATCAGCCGCATCACGGACACCGTCGAGGCCCGGCTGGCCGACCCGGAGACGGCCCGGCTGCTACGGGTCCCGCTGCTCAGCCCGATCCTGCACTACACGGGCGTGACCTATGACGAGACGGGCCGGGCGGTCGACGTCGCCCGCATCCACTACCGGGGAGACCGCTTCTCGTTCACGGTCACGGTCGAGGCGCAGTGACCGCCGCGGGCGGCCGACGCCGTGCGACGCGTGGATACGATGCGGGGTGGGAGTGGGAGAACGTGCCGGGGGAAGGGCTGCGGTGTGACGGCGACACAGGCCACCGAGGCCGACCGGGCCGTATGGGCCGACGCACCGCTGCTGGCGGATCTGATGCCCTGGTCCGTGGGGCCGCTGCGGCTCGGGCGGACGTGGGTGATGGGTCCGGATCCGGCGGTGCTCAAGGCGCGCTGGGAGCGGCTGGTCGGGGCCGGTGACGAGGCGGGGCGGGCGGCGCTGTTCCGGCCGACCCGCTCCCGTACGCTGCACAGCGCCGTGCCGCAGCTGCCCGGGCAGCGGACCTCCACCGCCCCGCTGGCGGGCGAGCGCGGGCCCTGCCCGGAGCCGGTGCGGGTCGCCCACGGGCCGTACGACCAGCAGTGGCTGATCCCCGACCACCGGCTGATCGACGCCGCCCGGCCGGAGCTGTGGCGGGTGGCCGACGAGCGGCAGCTACACGCCGTCGAGGGGGCCGGGCCCGACCCGGGTCCGACGCTGACGTTCTCGGCGCTGCTGCCGGACGGCTACTCCCCCGCGGGCCGCCCCGGGCGGATCCGGCCCCTCTACCGCCGTCCCGGCGGCCGCGAGCCCAACCTGGCGCCGGGGCTGCTCGACCAGCTGGCGGCCGAGCTGGCCCGGCCGGTGGCGGCCGAGGACTTCCTGGCCTGGGTCGCCGCGGTGGCCGGTCACCGCCCGGAAGGGTGCGCGGTACCGCTGACCGCCGACCCCGAGACCTGGGAGGCGGGGGTGGAACTGGGCCGCCGGGCGCTGTGGCTGCATACCCGCGGGGCGCACAGCAGCGAACGCCCGCGTATGCCGGGCGGCCAGCGCCCTTACGTACGCGCCGCGCTCCCCGAGCGCGGGCTGCCCGAGACCCTGGCGTACGACCCGGACGAGGCGGCCCTGCTTCTCGGGGCGGGGCGGATATCACCGGTGCCGCGCGGCGCGTGGGAGTTCCATGCGGGCGGGGCGCGGGTCCTGGAGACCTGGTTCGAGCGCCGTACGGCCCGTGGTGAGCCCGGCGCACTGGAGGCCGTCCTCCCGGCGGCTTGGCCGCGCGACTGGACGTCCGAGCTGCTGGAGCTGATCACCGTGCTGGCGCTGCTCGCCGAGGAGCGCCCGGCGCGGCGGGCGCTGGCCGAACGGCTGGCGGCCGGGCCGCGTATGGGCCCGGCGGAGCTGGGCGAGGCGGGCGTGCTGCCGGTGCCTGCCGCGGCTCGGCGCCCGGCGTCCGTGCTGGATCATCACGAGGAGGGTCCGGGCGGGCAGTTCGCGCTGGTCTGAAGCCGGAGAAGCCGGAGGCGCGGGTCGTACGGACGGGGCGCTCAAGGGCGACGCACACGCCTCCGGGGCGAGGACGTGTGCGTGTGGGGTGCCGAGCGCGTCGCGGTCCGCATCCCGGGAGAACGATCTTGGCACGGGCTCACCGGCTGGAGCGGGGCCGGAATCTCCGTGTCCGGGATGCGGACGACGACACAGCTGTCGCGGACGGCAGACGACCGCGGCGGGCCCTGGGGATGGACCAACCAGGCCAACCGGGCTTTTCGGGCTCACCGGGCCGACCGGAATCAACCGGCCGGCCACGTACGCCCAAAGGCTCAGCGGCGGCTGCCGAACAGCGAACGGCGCAGCCGCCGCAGCGGTGCGAACAGCGAGACCCTGGAGCCCCTGTTCCGCTCGGTGCGCGCGTGGTCCCGTGCGGTCAGCTCCTGCATCAGCACCGTGGCGCCCTCGGCCTCCCGCTGCGGCACGGCAGGGCCGCCCAACACCGCGAGATGGCGGTCGAGCCGGGCGCTGGTCGACCCGCTCCCGCAGTTGATGGCAGGCACTCGTGGCCTGCTGCGTACTGTTATCTGCTCCATGTCACTCCCCACCCGTCGAGGGCACCCGCCCCGGGCAGAGTAACCCTACCTCGGCGAGCCGTCACCCACGCACCCCAGGTCGCTGATTCACCTCCGCGTCAAGGGCGTTGACGCGTCCATCGCGAATCATGGATCACCCAGGGCCAGTTGCACGACTGGATTCGTGGTGGGCCGGGTCGATCCGCCATCTGGTTCCAGGGTCACCGCCAGGCGCTCCGTATGCGCGCCGAAGCCGCCCGTGACCAGAGGCGTCCCTTCCCCGCTGCCCTTCAGGAGACCGGCCGAACGGGGCGCGGCGGACCCTCCCGGCGACCCGCCTGACGACCCCCCCGACGACTCTCCCTGCGCCTCTTCCGGCGGGGCGTCGATCATCCAGAGCTGGTACGTCCGCCCGCCGGGCGGCGCCGGCAGCCCGGAGACGGTGACCACGGCGGCGCCGAGCCGGCGCGAGGTGACGGCGTTGATACCGCGGCCCTGGGCGTCGCGTCCGCTGACGCCATGGGCGTCCGGCGCCGACAGCACCTGTTCGACGGCGCGCGTCGCACCGCGCTCCTGGTCGAGCCGGTCGCGGGTGCGGACCAGTTCGACGCCGAGCACGGCGGCCGCGATCAGGGACAGGGCGGCGACGGCCCCGGCGAGCCGCAGGCCGAACACGGGGCGCCTGAGGTAGCCCCCGCCGCGCGCCCGCCGCCCGCCGGGCCCTGAACGGCCCGCGTGGGCGGCGCGGGCGGGCGGCGCGGCATATCCGCCGTCCGCCGCCGAGTGCGCCTCTTGTGGGGTGGCCTGAGCGGCCGCCAGCACCCGCTGCCGCATCTGGGGCGGCGCCGGGGCGGCCACCGCGCGCGCCAGCCGTACCGCGCCCTGCGCCAGATCGCGCACTTCCTGGGCGCACCCGGGGCAGCGGGCCAGATGCTTCTCGTACCGCCGGCGTTCCTTGGGGTCCAGCGCATCGAGGGCGTACGCGCCCGCCAGGGCGTGCGCCTTGCGCCCCCTGCCGCCCCGATACGCCGGGGCTCCGTCCGTTCGCCGGTCGGCTGACCGGTCATTGGTCATACCGCCGCTCCCAAGCACTCGCGCAGCCGCGTCAGCCCGTCCCGCATCCGCGTCTTGACCGTCCCCAACGGTACGGCCAGCCGATGCGCCACCTCCCGGTAGGAGTACCCCTCGTAGTACGCGAGGGTGACCGACTGCCGCTGCAGCTCGGTGAGTCGGGTCAGACAGCCGCGCACCCACTCGCGCTCGAGACGCCCCTCGACCGCCTCCGCCACCTGGTCGAAGGCCGGGCCCTCCGTCTGCCCGCCGACCCGCGCCTCGCGGTCGGCCGCCGAGCGGGCAGACCGCACCCGGTCCACGGCGCGGCGGTGGGCGAGGGTGAGGATCCACGCGAGCGCGGAGCCGCGGCGCGGGTCGAACCGCCCGGCGGTGCGCCAGACCTCCAACAGCGTCTCCTGCGCGACCTCCTCGGACTGCGCCGGGTCCCGCAGCACGCGCCGCACCAGCCCGTACACGGGCCCCGAGACCATGCCGTACAGGTCCTCGAACGCACGGTGGTCTCCGACGGCGACCAGCGGCAGCAGGTCGTCCGGGCCACGCCCGCGCTCCGCTGCTCGCTCCTGTCCGCCCACCCACCCGCGTACCGGACCCCGCTCTCCCGTCTGCTCCACACTCACGCGGCAAACCCCGCTTCCTGCCATCCGTCTCAGCTGCCCCGTCTTCGGTTGCTTCGCGACGCCGCCAAAAAAAATCCACCGACCCACCAATCCGGTCGGCCGACCGCTCCGAATAGCCGGCATCAGCCTGTCCACCACACGTACGAAGGACCGACCCAGATGACCTCAATCACCAAGAGGAGTGTGGCCGCGCTCGTGGGCGGAGCGCTGGTCGCGGGAGGGCTCGCGGCGGCCGGTGTGGCCGCGCTCGGGCCCGGGGAGGCGGAGGCCTCCAGCCACCGGGAGGCGCCGCTGATCTCGGGCCAGCCGGAGTACGACACCACCGACGTCTACGCGTTCGTGAGCCCCGACAAGGCGGACACGACGACGCTGATCGCGGACTTCCTGCCGTTCCAGGACCCGGCGGGCGGCCCGAACTTCTTCAAGTTCGCCGAGGACGCCCAGTACGACCTGCGCATCGACAACGACGGCGACGCCCGGGAAGACCTGATCTACCGCTGGACCTTCAAGGACCACGTCCGTAACGAGGACACGTTCCTGTACAACACCGGCCCGGTCACCTCGCTCGACGACCACGACCTGAACTTCTTCCAGACGTACGACATCGAGCTCATCAAGATGCGCCACGGCAAGGCCGGCGAGCGCACGAAGATCGCGGACGATCTGGTCGTGGCCCCCTCGAACGTGGGCAAGGCGTCCATGCCGGACTACGCGGCCCTGCGCGACCAGGCGGTGCGCAAGGTGTACGGCGGCGCCACGGCCTTCGCCGGCCAGGCCGACGACCCGTTCTTCGCCGATCTGCGGGTCTTCGACCTGCTGTACGGCGGCGACCTGTCCGAGGTCGGCAACGACACGCTCAAGGGCTACAACGTCCAGTCGCTGGCCCTCCAGGTGCCGACCGACCAGGTGCGCGAGTCCCATGAGCAGCCGGTGATCGGTATGTGGTCCACCACCCAGCGCGCGGACGCCTACGGCGACTACGCCCAGGTCTCGCGGCTCGGCATGCCGTTGGTCAACGAGGTTGTCAATCCCCGTAAGGACAAGGACAAGTTCAACGCCTCGGAGCCCAAGGACGACGCGCAGTTCCTGGACAACGTGGACGATCCGGAGCTGCCCAAGCTGATCGAGCAGATCTTCAAGATCAAGGCGCAGGACGCCCCGCGCAAGGACCTCGAACAGGTCTTCCTCACCGGGGTCCCCGACCTCAACCAGGTCAAGGGCGTCAAGGCCTCCGAGATGCTGCGCCTGAACACCTCGATCAAGCCGACCGACAAGCCCAAGCGCCTCGGCGTCCTGGACGGCGACCAGGCCGGCTTCCCCAACGGCCGCCGGCTGACCGATGACGTCCTGGACATCGCGCTTCAGGTCGTCGAGGGCGAGCTGCTCGGCG
>NZ_JBSFMM010000232.1:0-17152 GCF_053599555.1 Streptomyces sp. NPDC000941 | reverse complement strand
GGGTCGGCCGCCCTCTTCCTTCCCGCTGCCGGCGCTTTGGACCCGCAGGGTCCGAGACGAAACCCGCACCCGCCCGAGCCGAATACCGCGAGACGCCGCACAGGCACTGCCCTGCCTCGGTGACCTTCTCGGTCACCCGCTGGGAAGCTCCCGAACCGTCGTAGCAGCGGCCCAGGGCGGCCTGCCACCGGCAAGCCGCCACCCCACCGTCCCCACTGTCCCCACCGTCCGTCGTCAACAGCTGCGCGCGGACGACGGACGCTGATCACTCCACCTCCAGTTACTAGCGGCGCTAGATTTACTGTCGTCGACCTGGTAGCGTCGACCATATTCCTAGCGCCGCTAGTAAACGGGAGAGATCATGCTCACGCCCATCGCCTACGGACTGGCCGTCTTCCTCACCCTCTTCGTCGTCTTCATCGGCGTCCGGTTCCTGGTGAGCCCCCAGGCCGCCGCAACCGGCTTCGGCGTACCCGCCAAGCCGCACGGAGACGCCGCCTACCTCACGGTCAAGGGCCTGCGCGACCTCACTTCGGGCGTGATCGGCCTCGCCCTGCTCGCCTTCGCGGACGCCCACGCCGTGGGCTGGTACATGCTGGCCGTCGCACTCACCCCGCTCGGCGACACCCTCATCGTCCTGCGCAACGGCGGTACCAAGGCGGCGGCCTTCGGCATCCACTTCGCCACCGCCGTGGTCGTCCTCATCAGCGCCGCCCTCCTCTTCGCCGTCTGAACCTCAGAACGTCTCGGAACCCATCGCCCAAAGGGAGCTGCGCAAATGTCTCTGATCGTGCCGGAATTCAACGAGTCCGTGATCGTCCGCGACGCCGAGGCCGAGGTGATCGGCCAGGCCCCGACCACCATCAAGCTGCTGGCCGACAGCGGCTCGACCGGCGGCGCGCTGTCCACTCAGCGGGTCACGCTCACCGACGGCGCGGACGGTGCCAGGCCGCATCACCACGCCAATTCGGCCGAGTTGTTCTACCTGCTGGACGGCACCGCGCAACTGCTGTCCGGCGAGCAGGTCGTGACCGCCGAACGCGGCGATCTGGTCATCGTCCCGCCCGGCCTCGCACACGCCTTCGCCGCCGCACCGGGGCACAACGCCGACATCCTCATCGTCATCACCCCCGGCGTCGAGCGGTTCGAGTACTTCCGCCACCTGGAGCGCATCGCTTACGGGAAGGTGCCGCCGGAGAGCCTGCTGGAGGTCCAGGAGCTCTACGACACCTACTTCCGCACCAGCGCCCCCTGGGACCAGGCTCGACCCTGAGCGAACACCACACCCAGCATGGAGGCGGACACAGTGAAGCGCATCGGCATCATCGGAGTGGGCGAGATCGGCCGGGCCATCGTGACGGGCCTGTGCGACGGGGCGGAGGTGGCCGACGGGCCGCCGGAGGTGTTCCTCTCGCCCCGGGGAGCCCGTACGGCCGCGGAGCTGTCCGAGCGCTACAAGGGCGTGCGGGTGTGCGCCGACAACCAGCAGGTGGTGGACCGCTCCGAGATCGTGCTCATCGCCGTACGCGGCCAGGACCGGCACGAAGCACTCGCCGGCCTGCGGGTGGCCGACGACAAGATCGTGGTCAACGTCATGGCCGGCGTCGGCAACGACGACCTGCGCCGGACACTGGCCACCGACGCCCCGCTCGTACGCGCCATCCCCCTGCCCGCCATACGCGAACGCCGCTCCGTCACGGTGACGTACCCGTCGCACCCGGTGGTGGATTCCCTCTTCGAGGACCTGGGCGGGGCGCTCCCGGTCGCGGACGAGGCGGCCTTCAACGTGTTCTCCGCGCTGACGGGAACGCTGACGACCCACTACGCGTACCTCGCCGCACTCACGTCGTGGGCCGCCGGCCACGGCATCGCCCCCGACGACGCGGACCGCTACATTCGCGGCCTCTTCCAGGGGGTCGGCCGCTCGCTGAGCGACGAGACCCGCTCCCTGCGCCGGCTCGCGGCCGACCACGAGACCCCGAACGGAAGCAACGAACGCATCCGCACCACGTGGTTCACCCCTGCCAACTCCGAAGCCCTCAACAAGGCCCTCGATGACCTTCTCGACCTCCTCAGCGATCTGAGGGGACGTCCTTGACGAACACGATCCCGTCGTAATCGGCCAGGCGGGCCGGGTCGAGGGGGGCGTAGCCGAACCAGGGGGAGACGCGGGCGGCGGGCCGCGGGTCGGCGAGGGAAGCGGCCAGCCGGGGCGTGTCGATGAGGTAGCGGTCCTCCGGGAGGGCGTAGAGGAGGCCTTCGAGGGTGTCCGGGGGCGGGGTGTCCACACCCTGATGCCGGATCGTGCCGAGCGCCGTGGCCACGAAGGCGTACCCCTCGGCCAGTTGGGCGCTCACCAGCGCACCGGCGCTCCACCACTCCACCGGCCCCTGCCACATCTGCATCGTGCTCTTCTCCCGCTGGAGATGGGAGTTGTGGGCGTGGATGAGTACCGGGCCCCGTTCGACGACGGCGAGGAGGTTGTCGGCCATCATCCGGTCCCGCAGCGCGCACAGCCGGGTCATACGGGCCGATGAGGTGTCGGCCATCCAGTAGTGGTAGCGCAGCAGACCGGTGGCGGCGCGCCCGTACAGGCGGGCCCGGTCCCAGGCCTCCCGCGAGGTCGCCGTGATCAGGTGCGGCATCTGCTCGTCGAACAGCGCCACCAGATCGTCGGCGAGCAGCCGCAACTCCCTCGCCTCGGCCGACTGCCCCACGGACTGGGCCGGATCCATCATCGCGTCGGGATTGGTCCACTGGTCGTCGGCGCCGAGCAGACGGTCGAGGGTTTCCGCGGTGCAGGGGAGCAGATCCGCGGCCACGTGGGCCGTGAGGTAGTCGTGGAGTGCGGTGAGGGCCTGCCGGGGGCTCGCGGCGCCGCTGGTCTCCAGCGGGCCGTCGATACCGGCGAAGCGCAGCCGCTCGGGCTCGGGCCGGCCGTCGTTGTACTCCCGTATCCAGCGGACGAGTTCGCGATTGGCCGCGGACGCACCCCAGCCGTGACTGAATCCGTGCTCCATGACGTCGTCGAGGGTGCCCGTGCCGAAGGTGACGTAGTCGTCCACGACCAGGCCCATCATGCAGTCGCTCTCGATCGCGATCGTCCGGTAGCCCTCCCGCTCGACGAGTTGGCGAAAGAGATCGTTGCGCACATCGAGCAGCGTGTCCTCGCCGTGGGTGGGCTCGCCCAGGGCGAGCAGCCGGGGCCGGGCCGGAAACAGCCTCATGACGGCTTCGGCCTCGACGGCATGGGTGGTGTCCTTGATGTCGGTAGCCATGACTTAAACGGTATCGTTGAACTTCCGGTTGAAACTTTTCCGCGATATCGGCAGGCCCATGGGACGAAACCTTCAAAACGGCGAACGGCTCAGGCCCGTTGACCTGGCACGCGGGCACGGTCTGTCCACGCAGGCGATCAGAAACTACGAGGAGGCCGGCATCCTCCCGGCCGCCGATCGCACACCCCACGGCTACCGCACTTACACGCCGCTGCACGCGCGGGCCCTGGACGCGTTCCTCGCCCTGGTGCCCGGTCACGGCCACCACACGGCGACGTCGATCATGCGGGCGGTGAACGAGGGCGCGGTCGACGAGGCGTTCCGCCTCATCGACGAGAGCCACGCCCAACTGCTCGACGACCGGCGGACCCTCCAGGCCGTGGAGAGCGCCCTCCGCGACCTGGCGCCCACGACGCCCACACCCGACCCGACGGCGTCCGGGCCCGGTGGCACGTTCATCGGGCCGCTGGCCGAAGAACTCGGCCTCCGGCCCGCGACGCTGCGCAAATGGGAGCGCGCCGGGCTGGTCCGCCCGCCCCGCGACCCGCTGACCGGGTACCGCGTCTACGACGAGGCCGCCGTACGGGACGCCCGCCTCACCCACCAGCTCAGGCGCGGCGGCTACCTGCTGGAGCAGATCGCCCCGCTGATCGCCCAGGTCCGGGCGGCCGGTGGGCTGGAGCCGCTGGAGGCCGCGCTGCGCGACTGGCACGGCCGGCTGTCCGCCCGCGGGCGGGCGATGCTGGCCGGGGCGGCCGAGCTGGAGGCGTACCTGTGCGAACGCGGATGACACGTGTCGGTCGCCGGCCGATGAGATGTCGGTCGCCGGCCGATAAGACGTCGGTCGCCGGCCGATGAGATGTCGGTCGTCAGTCGACAGGACGTCGGTCGACGGTCGGAGAACCCGCGCTGTCAGTGCCGCCTGCGACACTGCCCACCATGCCGGAATCGAATGCGAAGACCCAGCTCCGCCGCTACCTGGGCAGCGCCCGCGAAGCCCTGCTGTGGAAGCTCGACGGACTCTCGGAGTACGACATCCGCCGCCCGCTGACGCCGACGGGCACCAACCTCCTGGGGCTGGTCAAGCACTCCGCCGGAGTGGAAGTGGGTTACTTCGGCGATGTCTTCGGGCGGCCGTACGACGAGCCGCTGCCCTGGATGGCGGAGGACGCCGAGCCCAACGCGGACATGTGGGCGACCGCCGACGAGTCGCGCGAGGACATCGTCGGGCTGTACCAGCGCGTCTGGACCCACGCGGACGCCACGATCGAGGTGCTACCGCTCGACGCCGGCGGTCAGGTGCCCTGGTGGCCGGAGGAGTGGCGCGAGGTGACGCTGCACCAGATCCTTGTGCATGTGATAGCCGACCTTCAGCGGCACGCCGGGCACGCCGATATCGTCCGGGAGCTCATAGACGGGTCCGTCGGGCTGCGGGCAGGCAACGAGAACATGCCGCCGGGCGAGCAGTCGTGGTGGGAGGAGTACCGGGGCCGGCTGGAGCGTGTGGCCCGGGAAGTCGGCCGCGACCAGAAGGAGATGCCCTGATGCGGATAACCCTGCGGGACGTGAGAGACAGTGACCTCTCCGTCTTCTGGGCTCAGAGCGCTGAGCCCGAGGGGATTCACATGGCGGCCTTCACCGCCAAGGACCCCTCGGATCGCGCCGCTTTCGACGCCCACTGGGCCCGGATCCGCCAGGCCCCGGCGGTCGTGCTGCGCACCGTCGTCGGCGAGAGCGGTGAGATCGTCGGGCACGCCGCCGTGTTCGGCCCGCCCGGGGAGCGCGAGGTCACGTATTGGATCGGACGGGAGCACTGGGGTCGTGGAGCGGCTACCGCCGCCCTGCGAGAGCTGCTCGCCATCGTGCCGGAGCGCCCGCTGCACGCCCGGGCGGCGGCGGACAACGGCGGCTCCATCCGGGTCCTGGAGAAGTGCGGATTCGTGCTGACCGGCAGGGAGCGCGGTTTCGCGAACGCACGGGGCGAGGAGATCGAGGAAGTGCTGCTGACCTTGAGCGGCTGACCTCGAGCGGCTGACCCTGAGCGGCTGCCCCGGTACCTTCGCCCGCCATGGAACACACCTGGGACACCGTCCGGCGCCTCGTCGCATGGCTGGACGCGGAGAGCGCAGCCATGTCGCCTGAGGTCGCCGAGGCGATCCACGGCGTCATGGGCGGCAATCCCCGCAAGGGCGCCAGCCACACCTGGGCGGCCGGTCGCTGGGGTGAGGCCGCCGCCGGTCGCCTCTGGCACCCTTTCGGGTGAGGTGGCGGACGGGCTTTTTATCGGATGACGCATGTCGTACGGGCGGTTATCTTGCGATCTCGGCCGTGTGGCCAGCCGTTCGGCGGTAGGTAAGGTGGTTGCGCATCAGCCGCGCGCCAAGAGAGACGCAGCGAGTACATGCAGCGCAGAGGGAGTGCCACGGGTGAGTCAGCCGGAGATGCAACCCGAGGGGCTTCCTCGGCAGGAGGGCGCGAAGAAGCAGGGGGACCTGCTCGGTCGGCCCTTCCCGCACGGCGACTGGGGCGAGCCCGCCGAGCACCTTGACGAGCTGTACCGGTGGGTTGAGGAAGGCGCGCTGCAGGTCGCGGAGTGGTATCTCGCGGACCGGGTGTGGAAGCGGCGGACCGCGCGGGCGCTGCGCGTGGGGGCCGCGGTGCTGGGGGTCGTGGGGGCGTCGCTGCCGCTGCTGGATCTGAACGGGGTGCTGGGCGACGGGGCGGCCTGGGGCTGTCTGGTGCTGCTGATCGCCGCCGCGTGCGTGGCGTGCGACCGGTTCTTCGGGCTGACGTCGGGGTGGATGCGGGACGTGGCGACCGCACAGGCCGTACAGCGGCGGCTGGAGGTGCTGCAGTTCGACTGGGCGTCGGAGAGCGTACGCGAAGTGCTCGGCCCGACCGAGGGCACCGCGGCCGAGGCCGTGGAGCGCTGCCTGGCCGTGCTGCGCCGCTTCTGTGAGGACGTGTCGGAACTCGTACGGACCGAAACCGCGGGCTGGATGGTGGACTTCGGCTCCGGCTCGGCGCCCCTGTTCACCCAGGCCCTGGTGGCCCAGGGCCCCCGCCCGGAGGGCGGAGGCCCCGCGAACCGTCTCCCGATGCCGCCCGCCGCCCGCCCCAACATGCCACGCCAGCGCCCGCCGGAGCCGCCGCGCTAGGGCGGAGCCGCCGCGCTAGGGCTGGGCCCTACTCTCAGCCCTACCGTCGGCGCTCGGTTTTCGCGCTCACGCGCTCGCGCAGCAGGTCCTGGTAGTAGCCGGACCGCTCGTCGTCCAGGTCGATGAGCTCGCAGATGTCCGCCGCCGTCTCGGCGTCGTCCGCGCTGCCCGTGAGTCCGATCCGCGCGATCAGCCAGTAACCCTCGCGCGCCCGGGCCCGGCACTCGTCGCCCAGACGCGTCCGCCCCAGCGCCTGTTCGGTGGCATGTGAGTCACCGCTGACCAGATGGCACAGCGTGTCCAGGAGGTGGCGTCGGGCGAGCGAGGACGGCTCGCCCGCCAGCGCGGCCAGGATCACGCCGACGGCGGGCACGGCTGCCTCGAAGAGGTTGGTGCCGAGCTCGAGGTGGTTGTCGAGGGTGTACCCGAGCATGTCCTGCGGTGTCCCGGCGGTGAGGATCGCCTCGAACATCAACGGCACATGTTCCGCGGACTCACCGCAGCCGCATCTCAGCGCCGCCCAGTCATGCCGCGCCAGCTCCGCGCGCACCGGCGCGCCGATGCTCAACCGCGCACCGACGACCGGTGATCGTCGCCCTGGAGCCGGTACACCACGCTCCGGCGCAGCGGACCCTCGGGCACGGTCATGTCGTCGAAGTCGTCGGCCGGGTCGCGGGTCATGCCGATACGGCGCATCACCGCCTGCGAACGGAGGTTGGTGGCCGTCGTGATCGCGAGGATTTCGGCGAGGCCGACGCTTTCGAAGCCGTGGTCCAGCGCCGCGAGGGCGGCCTCGGTGGCGTAGCCGTGCCCCCAGTGCGGGCGGGCCAGCCGCCAGCCGACCTCCACTCCGGTGAACGGCGTGTCCTCGTCCACCGGATCGAGCCCCGTGAACCCGATGAACGCGCCGGTGGCCTTCACCTCCACTGCCCACCACCCCCAGCCCCGCTGGTCGAGGTCGGCCTGGAAGTCGGCCACCGACGCGTCGCTCTGCTCCCGGGTGAGGGTGCCCGGGAAGTACTCGCGGACTTCGGGATCGGCGTTCATGGCGGCCCACGGCGCGAGGTCGGATTCCCGCCACCCGCGGAGCACAAGACGGTCGGTACGCAGCTCGGACATCGCGTAACCGTAAAGGAACGAACGAGCGCGGAGCGATCGAATAAAGCGACCCAGCACGCGGTCTTCGGCCCTGACCCTCGACATTACTACTGAGTGCAACACAGCAGTGTCAGTGTCAGTCGTCTTGTGATCAGCGGTCTTGGATGCCACTCTTTGACACATGAGAGAAAAGAAGGACCCTGCCGCGCACCCCGACTACCGGCACCCCGACTTGAAGCGCGTAGAGGCCACCAGGAAGGCCATTGCGGACGCGGAAAGGAAGCTGGCCGAGCTACGCGAGCAGCTGGACGACGATGTCCGCGCAGCCATGACGCCACCCACCGGCGAAAAGCTCCCTTACGGCCGGGTGAAGCGCCTTCAGCTTCTCTTCGGCTACGAAGACAACAGCAACCTGTACCGGATGCGAGACCGCAGCATCCAACGAGCCGAGAAGTCGTTCACCGAGAACTCCGACACGGACGACGACACAAAGCCATCGGCCAGCGACGATGAGAACGTCCTCGCCGATCAGATGAAGCTAGCGGCAGCCTGACCGCGCCGCCGAAGGAACCTGCCGCTCATGACGACCGCCGGCATCACAGGGGCCACCGTCCCCCCCATGCCCGAGAAGACGCCCAAAGCGCTCCGTGCCGCCATCGCCCAGCACACCCCGAAGCTCCTCGTCGACTTCGAACGACACTGGCGCCGGGACATCATGGACACCTACGACCTCGCCCCCGTCCCCGCCTTCATGGCCCGCTGGTGGGGCGAGTACGCACTGGCCCGCAACCCCAGCCTTGAGGCCGAAGTTCACCGCCTGGAGGACGAGGCCGCACAGGAACCCGACTACGCCCGCGCCAAGGCCATGATCGAAGAGGCCGGACGGCTCCGCCGTGAAGCCGCGAAGGCGGAACCCGGCCAGTGACAAGCGAATTCATGGGGCCACCCTGGCAAGCCGACTGGACCAAGGAAGCGGAGCACAACCGCATCGCCCTCCCTGTGGAGGCCCGCGCCTGGGTCGACGCCGCCCGTGCCGAACTCGTCACCGCGACGGACCCGTACTTCCGGGGCATCGACGCCGACCGCGACCTACCTGCTGGAATGAGCGTCGAGCCCGTCCAGTCCACCCGCCCCAGCGGCGAACACGTCCTCTACTTCGACCACGGGCGCGGCTGGCTCCGATACCACTTTGCACCCCGCACCACCGACCCGCAGATCGTGATCGATGAGTGCTACTGGCAATAGGCCCGCATCTCCGTGCCGGTCCGCCGGTGGGCGGGACCGGCACGGGGACGGGTGGGCCTAGCTGAAGACGATCATCGAGCCCTGGCCCAGGCTGCGTGTCGCCGCCGCGTGCAGGCCCAGCCAGACATGGCGCTCACGGGCGAAGGGACTGTCCTCGTACGGGATCGGCGCCGCCGGTTCCTCCAGGGTGGTGGGGCGGGCCGGGGGTGCGGGGGTGGCCGGGGGGTTGGCGGGGTCGATACCGAGGGCCGGGGCGACCGTCTCCAGCTCTCTCAGCAGGCCGTGGCTCGACCCCAGGGGGCCACCGCCTTCGAGGAGTTCGTCGTTGGACAGCGGGCGTTCGAAGTCGACGGGGACATAGGCGCCGGCGTGGTCGTAGTGCCACACCAGATGCGACTGCTGGGCCGTGGGCTCGAACATCTCCAGCAACTGTTCGTAGTCCCCGCCGAGTTCGTCCACCGGCGTGACGGCCAGCCCGCAGACCTGCAGCAGATAGGCGCGGCGCAGCAAGTGCAGGGCGTCGTAGTCGAAGGCCGCGACCGGGGCGACGTCCCCGGACAGGCCCGGCATATAGCCGAAGACGGGCACGGGCGGCAGTCCGGCGTCACCGAGCGCCTTGTCGTACGCGGCGATCTCCTCCGCGAAGGGGTTGTCGGGGCTGTGACACAGCACATCGACGAGGGGGACCAGCCAGAGGTCACATGCCACGCGATCTCACTCTCGTATCCGTACGGTCGATGGTCGGCCCAGCGTAATGCTCCCCGTACGCCGCGCGAAGGGCCCTGTACGTCAGGGGGGCGCGGTGGTGGCGAATGTCGTCCCGGACGGGCTCGCCGGTGACGTGAATGCGCCCCTGTCCGAGCCTGACTGCGTGCCCGACGGCGTGCCCGACGTATCCGTCGGGGCGTCCGGCGACCCGGTGGGCGATCCGCTCGGCGGCCCCGTGGTCGGCATGTACTCCGATCCGCTCGGCGATCCGCTCGGCGACGCGGACGATCTCCCCGTGGGCCCGGTGGGCTCCGTGGGCGACGGCGTCGGGCTCTGCTCCAAGGTCGTCGTCGGCACGGTGCGGGTCGGGCCCGGGCCCGCGGGCGGGGCGCCGCGGCCGGGCAGCACCTGTACGGCCAGGGCCAGCGCCACGGCCACCAGCGCGACGACCAGCCCCGCGGCCACGGGCAGCGCCGCCCGGCGCGCCCGCACCCGCCGCCGGCCGTGCCGTACGGCCCGGGACACGTCCACCCCCGGCGCCGCTGGGCCCGGTTCAAGACCGCGCAGCGGGGAGAGCAGCCGTGCGGCCTCCCGTTCCAGCTCGTCGTCCCGCATGGCGGCTACTCCTTCCCCACAGGTGGCATCGGAACAATCGGCTGACCGCCGAGTTGGGCGCGCAGCCGGGCCAGGCCCCGGGCGGTCTGGCTCTTCACATTCCCCTCGGAACAGCCGAGGACCGCCGCCACCTCGGCCACCGGCAGATCGCACAGGAAGCGCAGCACCAGCACGGCGCGTTGGCGCGCCGGGATGCGTGAGAGCGCGGTGTGCACGACCGTGCGCGTCTCGATGTCCGGTACGCCCGCGACGGGCGGCAGCCCCGGCGTCTCGTGCGGCGCGCCCGAGAGCCGGACGACCCGGGCCCAGCCGAGGCGCTGCTCGTTGAGGAAGCAGCGGACGAGGATCGTGTGGACGTAGCGGTCCAGGTCGTCTGCGGCGCGGGCGCGGTTCCAGTGGACGTACAGCTTGGTCAGGGCGGTTTGGACGACGTCGTCGGCGCGGTGCGGGTCCTTGCAGAGCAGATGCGCGATGCGGCGGAGCGCGGGCAGCCGTGTGGAGACGTACGCGGTGTACGCCCCTTCGGCCTCCGCCCTGTCCCCGGAAGCCCTGTCTCCGGCCGTCCGGCTCATGTCCCTCCGTGCACTTCCCACACCCACACGCCCCCGATCCACTCCCCCTGCCACCCCAACAGCCGCTCCAAGGTGACACGCAGCGCCTCGTCCCCCGGTTGCGGGGCCAGCACAACCGCGCCCGCGCGCCAGAATTCGAGGTCCGCGCGGACGGCGCGGCGCTGCTTCTGGCCGATGTGCGGGACCCGTCCGGTGCGGTGGACCTCCTCCAGGAGGGCGGAGGTGTAGCGGTATTGCGGGCCGTAGATGCCCCTCCGGTCGGGGCCGCCGGGGCCGTTGAAGTAGCCGCCGGGGAGCGGGAAACCGAGTCCGGCGGCGGTCTGCCAGTGCAGGGGCTCGGCGTTTCCGGGGCTGGGCAGCGGTACGGGGACGAGGGAGTGGCCCTTGGGAACGTGGGCGCGCCAGGTGCCGTCCGCGATGAAGGACGGGACGGGGACGCGGTCGGCGGTGGTGAACGGCGTGGGCGCGAGGGGCAGCAGGGCGGCGGTGACGGCGGCCCATCCGGCGATCCGCAGCGCCCAGTCGATGCCGCCCGGCCCACCGGCCTTGTCGGTGCCCGGCGCCCCCGCGCCCGGCTCCCGCGCCCCCGCTCCCGGCTCCCGCGCCAGCGCGCCCGGCTCCCGCGCCAGCGCGCACAGTTGGTCGCAGGCCAGGGCCAGCAGGATGCCGAGCGCGGGCACCGCCGCCATCGCCACCCGCGACTCGATGACCGACTCGAACAGCGGCTGATCGGCGAGCGCCCGCCACGGCCCCGGCAGCACGATCCCCGTCCAGGGCACGGGGATCGTACGCCCGAGGGAGAGCACGGATGCCGCGAACGCCACCCACCCGAGCGCCCGCACCCGCGGATCCCGCCACAGCCACACCACCACGGCGGCGGTCAGGACGAGCAGCGGCCAGCCGAAGAAGGCGTTCTGCTCGGTGCGGTTGATCGCCAGCGCGTCGGCGGTGGCCTCGCGCCCGGCCAGCGAGCGGCCCGCGAACTCCCAGAACGCACGCGGTGAGTTGCCGACCGGACCGTGCAGCACGCTGTGATAGCTCTGCGCGCCGAAGAACTGCCACAGCAGCGGATACGCGAGCAGCGGTACGCACACCGCGGCGGCGAAGGCCAGCCCCCGGGCCAGCGGGCGCACCGCCGCGCGCGCCTCGGCCGGGCGTACGGCCGTGTAGCCGGCCGCGAAGAGGACCAGGCCCACGGCGGCGAGCAGCAGCGCCTCCTCGCCGAGGAAGACCTGGTAGGTGAGGAAGAGGCCGAGGACGATCCCGTCGCGTCTGACGCGGGCGCCCGCGCACAGCCGCAGCAGCCGGTCGATGATCAGCGGCATCATGAACAGCACCGCGAAGTTGGGGTGCGCGTTGGCGTGGGAGATCATCGGCGGGGCGAAGGCGCACAGGGCGCCGCCGAGCGCGGCGGCCCGGCGCGCCCGTACGAACCGCTTGCGCAGCAGCCAGTACCAGGCGCCCGCGGTCCCGGCCAGCCCACAGGTCAGCACCAGCGCCCAGGTCGCCCCCGGGCCGAAGAGCGCGGTGACGGGTGCGAGCGGGACGCCGAGGCCGAGCATGGCGGTGTTGGCCATCAGGTTGACCCCGAGCGGGGTGTTCTGCAGCTCGGTGAAGAACGGGTCGCCGAGCCCGGATCCCCCGAAGATCTTGTCGGCGGTGACCGCGAAGAACCACTCCCACTGGTTCTGGTCCTGCCCGCTGTCGACCAGATAGCGGTGGCCGACGTCCGCCCACAGCCCCTTGTAGAGCAGCACCGACAGCAGCAGATAGCCGAGGAGCACGGCCATGTCGCCCGCGCGCAGCCGCTCCCGTACGCCCCGCCGCCACAGCCGCAGCAGCTCAAGCAGCACCCGGCCGTAGTCCAGCGGACGGATCTTGGAGCCCGCCTGGTGCGCCCAGCGCACCGGCACCTCGGCGACCGGCCAGTCCGCGCGGCGGAAGGCGCGCAGGATCTCCACGTCGATGCCCCATCCGTCGAGCCGTGACCGCCCGAAGGCGGCGCGCGCCCGGTCGCCGTCGAAGAGTTTGAAGCCGCACTGGGTGTCGCCGACGCCGGGCAGGACGACCGCGCGTATCACGCGGTTTCCCGCGCGGCCCGCCAGCCGCCGCAGCGGGTGCTGGTCGACCTCGATCAGCGCGTCGGGATGCGCGCGGGAGCCGATCGCGGCGGCGAAGCCCGCGTCGAGCCGGTCATGCAGCGCCGGCAACTCCTCGATGGGGGTGGCGAGGTCGGCGTCGGTCAGCAGCACCCGGCGCCCGCGCGAGGCGAGCACGCCCAGCCGCAGCGCATGGCCCTTGCCGTGGTTTCGCGGGCACCCGACCGACGAGGGCGGCGGGGTCAGCAGCCGGATACGCGGCTCGGCCCTGGCCGCGTCACGGACGACGGCCGCGGTGGCGTCGCTCGACCCGTCGTCGACGACGATCAGCTCCCAGTCGGCGTGGCGGCCGGGCGAGGAGCGCAGATAGCGGCAGATCGCGTCGAGGGTCCGGGGCAGCCGGTGCTCCTCGTTGTACGCGGGCACGACAACGGTCAGATCGACGGTGTCGGTGTCGATGCCGGTGCCGGTCGCGGGCCGGAGGGCCAGGGACCGGGCGGGCGGAGTGTGCAGCACATGAGGGTGACCGCCGCGGACCCCCGACAGGTTGTGTGTTCTGCGTCACATCACCGTGCGGGTGGGGTGGTTCAGTCCTTCTCGTCCCCGGTGACCAGGCGCTCGATCAGGGCGACGGAGTGCGCGTTGTACGCGGTTATCAGCCGCTCGGAGGTCTCGGCGTCGCCGCGGGTGACGGCCGCGGTGAGCTCGCAGTGCCCGGCCCACAGCCGCCCGCGCAGATCCGGTACGCGCCGCAGATACGGCACCGTGAAGACCCAGGACTGCACCCGCAGCCGTTGGAGGAAGTCGAGGATGTACGGATTGCCGACGAGCCCGCAGAGCTCACGCCAGAAGCGCAGGTCGTAGCCGATCAGTATGTCGAGGTCGCCGGAGCGCGCGGCCCGCTCGGCCTCCTCCGCCCGGCGCCGCACCGAGGCCAGCGCCTGCGGGGTCATGGTGCGCAGGGTCTCCTCGACGGAGTGCCGGAAAAGCCCCTCGACCACCATGTTGCGGGCGTTGATCATGTGCCGGAAGTCCTCGAAGGTGAACTCGTGGACCCTGAAGCCACGGTGCTCCTCGACGTCCAGCAGCCCCTGGGCGCACAGATCGAGCAGGGCCTCGCGCACCGGGGTGGCGGAGACCCCGTACTGGTCCGCCATCTCCTTGACCGTGAACTGCCGCCCGGCCGGAAGCCGGCCCGCCAGCACCTCGTCACACAGCGCGTCGGCGATCTGCTGCCGCAGCGTATTGCGCTTCACCGGGCTGGTGCCGGGCACGGGCATCGAGGACCGTCTCCTTCCGCGGCCGTCGTGTCGTACGGATTCGGACGGCCCTCGCATCACGATATGCGAGGGCGTTGCGCGAAGTACGCGAAGAGTGCGCGGGTGAAGCGGTCTACACCGTTATTTGATCTCCATCTGAGCCTACGGGCGCGGCATGGTGTGGGCGTCGGCCGCGGACAGGGCCTCGTCCAGGATGGCAAGACCCTCCTTGGCCTCGGCCTCGGTGATGGTGCACGGCGGGACCACATGCGTGCGGTTCATGTTCACGAACGGCCACAGACCGCCGCGCTTGCAGGCCGCCGCGAAGTCGGCCATGGGCCGATTGGCCGGGCCGGTCGCGTTGTACGGGACCAGGGGCTCGCGGGTGGCCTTGTCCTTCACCAGTTCGACCGCCCAGAACACGCCCAGGCCGCGGACCTCGCCCACACAGGCGTGGCGCTCGGCGATCTCGCGCAGCCCCGGGCCGATGATCTCCGCCCCGATCGCGGCGGCGTTCGCCACGATGCCCTCCTCCGCCATCGCGTTGATCGTGGCGACGGCGGAGGCGCAGGCCAGCGGGTGGCCGGAGTAGGTGAGGCCGCCGGGGTAGGGCCGCTGGTCGAAGTCGGCGGCGATGGCGGCGCTGATCGCGACCCCGCCGAGCGGGACATAGCCGGAGTTGACGCCCTTGGCGAAGGTCAGCAGGTCCGGGGTGACGCCGAAGTGGTCGGCGGCGAACCAGTGGCCGGTGCGGCCGAAGCCCGCCATGACCTCGTCGAGGATGAAGACGATGCCGTAGCGGTCGCAGATCTCGCGGACCCCGGCCAGATAGCCGGGCGGCGGCACCATGATCCCCGCGGTCCCGGGGACGGTCTCCAGGATGATCGCGGCGATGGACTGCGGGCCCTCGAAGGCGATGGTCTGCTCCAGATGCGCGAGGGCGCGCTCGCACTCCTGCCGCTCGTCGGTGGCGTGGAAGGGCGAGCGGTAGAGGAACGGCCCCCAGAAGTGGACGACGCCGGCCGAGGCGGTGTCCGAGGCCCAGCGGCGCGGATCGCCGGTCAGGTTGATCGCGGCGGCGGTGGCGCCGTGGTACGAGCGGTAGGTGGAGAGCACCTTGGTGCGGCCGGTGTGCAGCCGGGCCATGCGGACGGCGTGCTCGACGGCCTCGGCGCCGCCGTTGGTGAAGAAGATCTTGTCCAGGTCGCCGGGTGTGCGCTCGGCGACCAGCCGCGCCGCCTCGGACCGTACGTCCACGGCGAAACCCGGCGCGAACGTGCACAGCCTGGCGGCCTGTTCCTGGATGGCGGCGACGACCTTGGGGTGCTGATGGCCGATGTTGGTGTTGACCAGCTGGCTGGAGAAGTCGAGGTAGCGGTTTCCGTCGTAGTCCCAGAAGTACGAGCCCTCGGCGCCCGCGACGGCGAGGGGGTCGATGAGCCCCTGGGCCGACCACGAGTGGAAGACATGCGCCCGGTCCGCCGCCTTGACGGCGGCACCGGTGGCGGGGTCGGGCACGGGGCCTGGGGTGGGGGCGGAGTGCGCGGGCTGTGCGGCCACGTTCGGTACCTCTGATCGCTCGGGATCGCTCGCGGGTCTGTCGCGCCCAGAGTACGGATCGGCGGCCCGGGCGCGGCACCTGCGCGGCACCGGAGAATCGACACGGCCAGATACGGAACCGGTAACAGATCCCATGCGTCGTCCACTTCACTCTCAGCCCCCTTTATTCTCTGGCCAGAGGCTGATCGCAGGGGCTGATCACAGGGGCTGATCAGGGAACAGGGGAAGGACAGCGACGCATGGAAGACCTGGGGCCCGAGGACCCTCGTTGGATCGGCGAGTACCGGTTGATCCGCCGGCTGGGGGCGGGCGGTATGGGACGGGTGTTCCTCGCCCATTCACCGCGCGGCCGTACAGTCGCGGTGAAACTCGTACAGACCGAACTCGCCCAACAGGCCGAATTCCGGCGTCGTTTCAAGCAGGAGGTGCGGGCCGCGCAGCGGGTCGGGGGTGAGTGGACCGCGCCCGTACTCGACGCGGACACCGAGGCCGCCACTCCCTGGGTCGCCACGGGCTATATCGCCGGGCCGTCCCTGCACGCGATCGTGTCCGAATCGGGTGCCCTGCCCGAGCGGTCGGTGCGCATCCTGGGCCATGGACTCACCAAGGCGCTGCAGGCCATCCACGGCGTCAACCTGATCCACCGCGACCTCAAACCCTCCAACGTCCTGATCACGATCGACGGGCCGCGCGTCATCGACTTCGGCATCGCGCGCGCCCTGGAGACCGTCACCGACGGCATCCTCACCCGCAGCGGCGCCGTGGTCGGCTCGCCGGGCTTCATGTCCCCCGAGCAGGTGCGCGGCGAGCGGGTCACCCCGGCCAGCGATATCTTCTGCCTCGGGTCGGTGCTCGCGTTCGCGGCGATCGGTCGCCAGCCGTTCGGCACCTCCGACAGCGGGGTGCACGCGGTGATGTACCGCATCGCCCAGGAGGAGCCCGACCTGGACGGGCTGCCCGAGGGGCTGCGGGACCTGGTCATCGACTGTCTGAACAAGGACCCGGCCGCCCGGCCGAACCTGGAGCAGCTGCTGGCCCGTACGGCCGAGCCCCAGACCGGGGACGAGGCGGAGGGCGCCGACGAGCCCTGGCTGCCGGGCAGCCTCGTCGCCCAGCTCGGGCGGCACGCCGTACAGCTCCTGGACGCGGAGACCCCGGCCGCGCCGCCGGCGCACGGTGTGCCCGCGCCGCCGACCACGCCGCCCGTCGGCCCGCCCGCCTTCCCGCCGGCCAAGCCGACCGTCCCGGCGCCCCCGACGACACCGCCGACGGCCACGTCGTACCCGCTGGCGCCCGCGGAGCCGCCGACGCCCCCGCCGCCGACCAACCCGCCGCCGCAGACGGCCCCCACCACGCCTCTGGCCGCTCCCCCGGCCACGCCTCCGGCCGTTCCGCCCGCCATCCCCGCCGCACCGCCGGTGGGGCCCGTGGCGCCCGCCGCCGCGGCCCAGACGCCGCAGGCGCCGCAGCCGCCCGCCGCACCGCCACAGGCGGCTGCCGGCCCGCGGGCAGTGGTGATGCGGGGGTGTCCGAGCTGCAATTCCTTGACCCGCTCGCCGG